>JAYVBZ010000356.1:0-4392 GCA_043750215.1 Actinomycetota bacterium | reverse complement strand
AACGTATCGCCCGTGAGACCAAGCATCTAGAAGAGCGGCTTACTCGTCAACTGGCAGCCATCGAGAACGAACTCGAACTGCGTTTCATCGCTGCTTCCGAGCTCAGCACCGAGAAGTTCAGGAAGGTCGAGCAAGAGTTCGAGCTGATCGAGCGTCAACGCAAGGAGCAGAAGGAAGATACGAAAACGGCAGTTGATGCCGCCCTGTCGGCACAGAAGGAAGCGGTGAAGGAACAGACCGCCGCCGCTTCACTCGCCACAGCGAAGTCCGAAACCGCCACCGGTAAGCAACAGGAACAGCTCGCCTCAACACTGACCACGGCCATCGAGGCTCTGCGGCGTTCCATCGACGAGGTGAAGGAACGCATCGCAGAGGTAGACCGCAATGCTCGGGATGCCGCTGCTCTTAGCGATGCCAAGACTGCCGCGACTATCTCCGAACTGCGCTCACGTCTAGACGTCGGCCCACCTTCTCTCACGACCCTGCAAACGCGCTCGGACGAGAACGTGGGCCGCAGCAGCGAACAAGCAGTCATGCGAGAGAGAGATACCGCCAGGCTTCAAGCAGCTCAGGCGCGGCTCTACGGGACTATCGGAGCCATCGTCGGTGTGGGCGGGTTGCTCTACGCTCTCATCCGCGATGCCACAGGACATTAGGTTAGGAGGTGATACGGGTGGATACAGACAAGTCAACCATTTACAAAGATTCAGCTGGTGAATGGAGATGGCGTCGTGTTGCGGCTAATGGGGACATCGTAGGAGCCTCTACCGAAGGTTACGAGCATGAGAACGATGCGCGTGCTAATTACCTTCGGAATGAGGGTCTCGACGCCCCGGAGCTTATCGAGTTAGGAGAAGCTACATGAGCGTACTTGGAGTAGTACTTGTCATCCTCGTCATCGTCGTGATCCTCAAAGTGCTTCACGTTATCTGATGGCTAAGGGAACTAATGAAAGTGCAGATATTCCTCGCCGACGACTACTGAAGGAGGGGAAGATGGCTAAGAAGACTAACAAGGGGCTTCAACACCCTAAGGCCGTTGCTGCACGTAAGCCTACAGCCGCGTCAAAGAAGAAGACTTCAAAGAAGTTGCCGGCATTTCTTCAAAAGAAAGGGAAGTGATGAGCAACGTCAAGCGATACCGCGTCGCTAGAGATACTTCTGACGGGCAGCCGACTAACTGGTTGGGGCCCTTCATGCTGGTTAAAGAGCTTTCAACCTCCCGGAAGATGTTGGGTCAGAGGGGCGGTCGATTCACAATCACCGTTAGAGGTAATAACTCAAGTGTGGAGAGGGGATTGCCTGCAACGATGAGTCGTCTGGCTCTTATCCTTCGTCGTTCGAAGAACGGGGATATGGTTGTAATCGCAAGCTCAAAAGGTGGAAAGGTTATTCTTCGTACGGTGATGGTGAAGGTGAAGATACCAGATTCACCAGGCACTGATCCCGTAGATAAGTTCAGGGCCGTGGTATTCTCACGTTGGCCTACGACTGAATCATGGGGTATCTGCAACTGTAGACCTATCGCTGGATCAAATAGTTGGTCTCAGCATTCTTGGTGTAATGCCGAAGACTATCATGCTGACGAACAAACTATGAAAGAGATCACTGCTTTGGGTCGTAACAACTGGCAGCTTTATAGATCTGGGTATGTGATCCATGATAAGATGGTCTCGTTCGAGGGTGACTCCTCACACGTTTATAACGGAGTTGATCCCCATTACGACCATGTCCACATCGACTTCACGCCGGAACGTATAGGGACTCCACCTTGTGCGTAGGAAGGCCAGATGAAATCTAACAAGATAGATCAGGTTGAACTTGAGACTATGATCTCTGATGCACTGTCTCACGAGACCGAGGATCTACTTACTAGATGGGTAGTGATAGGTGAATTCATCAGCCCAGATGGGACAAAATACCTCGAGAGGGATTGGGACCCTAACATGGAGGCTTGGGACCTAGACGCAGTGATGAATTATGATTGGCAGGGTGAATGATGGGACTACGTAAAGGCACCTCACGGAATGGGACAGGTGACGAGAAAACTGGTAATCATCCTGTTCTTGGCAAGACTCGTATACAAAGGGGAACATGGATCTGTCTCAACTGTCACTACAAGCCCCTTGACAAGAAGACTTATAACTGCGTACAATGCGGCCATGACAAGTATGGGGCTCCCGGTACACCATTGCCCAATGACAAGAAACCGGCTAGGGCTGGTATCCGTGAGGGGATCAAACAGTGAATCCGCCTAAGCCTAAGACCGCGAAGATGCCTACTAAGTCGGCGAGGGTGGCAACTAAGCTCCGTAAACTGCCACGTAAAGCTGGCACGGGGAAGACGAAAGGTGGGAAATAGCCGTGATTAAGACTTGGGACCTGGCCCTCTTCCAGGACACGACCACGGATGGTGAGGGGTTCTGGCTTAACGGCCGGTACTTCCCCATCATCCGTGGAGGTGCGGATGATAACTCTGACGCCGGCGACGGTGAAGGAGACGGTACTGAGACCGATGACTCAGACGATACGTCGGACGATACCGACGACGACTCTAAGGGAAAGGCGAAGACGTTCACGCAAGATCAGCTGAACGCCATCGTCTCTCGTGAAGCAGCTAAGGCTGCCCGCGGGAAACTAGACCCGAAGGAGATGGGCTTCGAATCTGCTAAGGAGATGAAGGCAGCTCTGGAAGCGGCGAAGGCACTGACTGACGCGCAGAAGACTGAAGCTGAGAAAGCTTTGGAGGAAGCGAAGAAGGAAGCTGCTACAGCTGCACGTTCTGAGGTGCTAGATGTCGCTAACAAGCGATTGCTCCGTGCAGAGTTTATTGTTGCGGCCACACAAGCTAAGGTCGCGTTCACGGATGATGCGTTCGCTCTCGCCCCTACACTTGACATCTGGGAAGGTGTGGAGATCAAGGACGATGGGTCTATTACGGGCCTTGACGACGCGTTCTTCGAAGCGCTGAAGGAAGCTAAGCCGTTCCTATGGGCAGCTGATGACGAGGAAGATCGTATTCCCGACGGAGCAGCCGGTGCTAGGGGCGGCGACAAGGGCCATGCAGCAAGGACGACGGAACTGAAAGAGAAGTTCCCCGCCCTCAACCGATAGATAATCAGGAGGTGTGAACAGTTATGGCACGTATCGACAAGGTATCTATGATTGTTCGCGCCATCGCTGGTACTGTTCTCTCAGGAGTACAGGCTGTGGCCATGGATGCTGGTGGTTCCGCGATCCTAGCGGGTACTGCTAACGCTGTGGGTGTGACCTGTGTGGCAGGAACGATTTCAGCAGGTAAGCCTGTTGGGATCCTCGTTGCTGGTGAGATCGTCGAATTCGGCGGTTCTGCTGGTGGTTCCTACTTCTCTGCCGGAGGCGGTACTGTTGGTACTACAGGTTCGACTAAAGTCGGCTTTACAGTCGAGGCTAGTCGTCTTGTAGTCCGGATGTAAGGGAGGTGACCAGATGACTGACAAGCTCAAGGCATTGCTCGCTGATTTCGGCGGGAACGCTCTGACGTTGTGGAAGGAAACTGGAATCCTTCTTCCCATCGCAGGTGGAGCGAAAGGTTACAACGAGACCGGCGATCTACTGACTCGTACAATCGACCAGGTCCCCCTGGAACAGTTGTATCAGGAGATTATCGACTCGTTGGCTCTTCTGAACGCTCAGCGCGCACCGTTGGTCGCACGACTGACGTTCCCCGTGACTGATCCGTTCGAAGAGGTCATGCAGATCATTGGTGATGAGTTCGAAGAGGCCGACGAGTTCGGGCAGCCCAAGGGCATCCGACTCGGCGCTCCGTGGAACATGGGGTTCGACCTGAAGTACTTCGACCTCGGTATCCGATACACGTTCCGTTTCTTGGGGAGGGCAACCGCAAACCAGATCAGAGCGTTGAACAACTCGGCACTTGAGGCAGACCAGCGGTTGGTGTTCAAGACGATGCTAACTCGTCTGTTCGACAACACCAACACTGCTGCAACCCTTGAGCGTTCGGGTGCAGTTGTGACGGTATACCCCTTCTACAATGGGGACGTGACGGCGCTCCCAGCGGTTCCTCCGCCGTGGAAGACATATACCCACCTCAACACTCATACGCACTATCTCGCGTCTGGGGCAGCTACGGTAGTTTCTGCTGACCTCGACACGATGATGGACCATATCCACCACCACGGTTATGACCAGGGTGCTGATCTGATGCTTATCGCCAACAGGGCGCAGACGAAGACGATCCGTGCTTTCCGCGTGACCGCTGGTGCTCAGTATGACTTCATCCCGGCAGCTGGATCGCCGGATGCGGTCTTCCGTGGAACACTCGTTGGTGCACTTCCGGGAACTCCATCCGGCGCCTTCGATACGTTCCCGGGGTTCATCGGCAACTACGGGCC
>JAYVBZ010000355.1:0-4642 GCA_043750215.1 Actinomycetota bacterium | reverse complement strand
CAGCATGTCCGGGAGGCAACGGATCTCGAGGAGGTGCTCGGCGTTCCTTCACTTGCATCCATCCCGAGGGTTCCGGGCCCACAGGCGGGGATCGCGGGGCTCGTTGCGGCCCATGACATCGCCGCTCCGGCTTCGGAGGCGTATCGGGCCCTTCGCACCACGCTCATGGCTGCCATGGGCGCCGACGGAGGGACCTTGATGGTGGTGAGTGCAGTTCCCGGAGAGGGCAAGACAACGGTCGCCTCGAACCTGTCGGTCATGCTCGCTAAGGCGGACAAGCGGGTCGTGTTGGTCTCCGCCGACATGCGGCGACCTCGTCTGCACGAGCTATTCGGGCTCTCGAATCACCACGGGTTGTCCGATATCCTGCGCGGAGATCTAACCCTCGAAGAATGTCTGTTGACATCCGATCTGGTGAATCTGGTGGTGTGCCCCGCTGGTCAGGCGCCGGCCGATCCTGCCGAGTTGCTTCAGTCTGAAGCCATGTCGACCCTCCTTGTCGCGCTTCGGGAGGCGGCAGATTTCGTCATTCTGGATTGCCCGCCGGTTCTCACGGTCGCCGACGCGTTGGTATTGGTTCCCATGGCAGACGCGGCCATCCTCGTCGCGAACGCGGCTACCACGAAGCGCGGCGCGCTTGCAGAGGCCAGGAATCATCTCGAGCAAGTAGGAACCAGGCTATTGGGAGGCGTCCTCAACAACGTGCCCCCGCCGGGCCCCGGTGGCCTCGGCTACGGCTACGGCTACGGCCCTATCGACGCTGCCGACGGTGGGGTTGGGTCAGCCAAGAGATAAGGGACGGCAGGGGCGCGGTCCTCGACGAGCAGCAGCCGGTCGTTCGTCTCCTCGAAGGCGCGGATGATCCGCAGGACGATGTCCACCGATCCGACCGGGTCTAAACCGATAGCCGTCTCCGCCGCGAGCACCAGCCCATGAACGCCATCCAGGAGCGTGTTCGCGATGTCATTGGCTTCTGCGATCGTCGGTACGTTGCTCGTCACCATCGACTCCAGCAGATTGGTTGCCACGTACACCCGTCGGTTCCACCGGTTCGCGTGGCGCACGATCGCCTTCTGGTAGAAGGGCACGTATTCCAAGGCGATCTCATGGGACAGGTCTCCCCGGTCGATCAAGACCGCGTCGGCGGCCCCGATGATCTGGTCCATGTTCCGGACTCCGGCCCGGCTCTCGATCTTCGCGATGATGGTCGCGCCGGCGGGGACCAGCGACCTCATCTGGACCACGTCCGCCTCCCCCGTCGCGAACGAGAGGCAGTAGTGGGAGATCCCCATCCGGGAACCGATCTCGAGCGCGGCGCGGTCCTTATCGGACAACGCCGGAAGCACGGGTTGCGGGTCCACTGTCACGGCTTTGTTGGAGGCGATCTTCCCTGAGGACACCACAACAGCGTCGGCACCATCCTCTTGGGCGGCCGTGATCCGTAGCAACGCTCCGGCGAAGTCGACCCCCACCAGGGTCCCCACCTGGAGTTGCGCGAAGATCGTCTCGGGCCAAAGGGTCAGCTCGCTCTGCGTCCCCGGGACCGCATCGGCCCTAAGCCGGATGCCGCGGCCTTCCTCCAGGATGACTCCGTCCTGGACCAAGCCGCACCGCACCTGAGGACCCTCACTGTCCAGACTGATGGGCGTCGATGACACTCGCTGAACCAGTTCGATCGTGCTTTGGACAGCCTCCAACGGTGTGTGCGACAGGTTGATCCGGAACAGATCGACCCCTCGTTCGTCCAGCTGTCGGATAATATCGGGCTTGAGCGAAGCGGGGCCAAGGGTGCACAGGATCGAGATCTTCATGACGGGCATCGTATCGAGTGCCCGGACGGGGAGCAATCGGCCTTTCGTACCTGCTGGTTGCACTCAAACCTGGACTTTCGGCGGTTGTGGCTACGTAGTAGCGGCCCGCATACTTTGCGAACGCGGTCCCCAGAGCGGACCCACAGTCGGATCAAGGAGCGGCTTAGCATGACCTACCCCTGGCAGTCAAAGAAAGCGCTAGTTACTGGAGGCGCATCGTTCATCGGTTCCACTCTCGTGGACGCACTCCTCGCCCGCGGAGCTTCGGTACGGGTGGTGGATGATCTAAGTAGTGGGACGCTTGGCAACCTCCAACACGCCCTCGATGGCGGGACGGTCGAGTTCATCCAAGGCACCTTGCTCGATCCCGCCGTGGCCCGGAAGGCCGTGGACGGGATGGACGTGGTCTTCCACCTGGCCGCAGACCACGGGGGACGTGGCTACGTCGACCTACACCAATATGCGTGCTCCACGAACCTGGGGATGGACTCCATCGTGTTCAAGAGCGTCCTGGACGCGGGCGTTGAGAAAGTCGTCTACGCGTCGTCGGGCTGCATCTACCCCTTGTATCTACAGGCAGACATCGGCCAGACTCTCTATCTGACCGAGGACATGGAGAAGGCTCCGGGATATGACCCCGATGGACTGTACGGACTGGCGAAGGTGGCCGCCGAACTGACACTGCGCGCGATGCACGAGGAGTTCGGCGTGAAGACAGCGTCCTGCCGGTACTTCACCGTGTACGGACCCCGTGGTGTGGAGAACCACGCCGTGATCGCGATGATAGCTCGCGCCTTCATGCGCCAGGACCCCTTCTTCGTCTGGGGCAACGGTGAGCAGATCCGCAACTGGACCTACGTCGATGACATCGTCGAAGGCACCATCCGGTCCGCCGAGCACATCGACGACGGCACGGCCGTGAACCTGGGAACGATGGAGCGGGTCCGGGTGATGGATGCCGTGAAGATGGTCTGCGAGATGGCAGGCTATGACCCTGAGATCGTCTTGCAGCCCGACATGCCGACAGGCCCGATGAACCGGGTGGCGGAAAACTCGCTGGCCAAGAAGCTCTTGGGCTGGGAGCCGCAGGTTCTGTTCGCCGAGGGTCTCAAGCGGACGTTCGAGTGGTACACCTCGACGAAGGACATCGACGAGGTACGGGCCATCTTCGACTACATGCTGACAGAGCGCGGCACTCCTCCCCAGAAGTCGTATCAGGTTGACTCCGCTGCACGAGGGTAAAAGCATGAACGCGAAGATGGGCGTTTCGAACGGACCGGTTGAATCGCCCCGGCTGGACCGCCGATGTCGGGAGCGATCGGTTGGACCGCAGGTGAACGGAGTTCGGATCGATGCTCTGACTCCGGAGCATTACCTGGACACCCTCGCAACGTTCGTGTCCTGCGGACACAGTCATGTGGTGCACTTCTGCGCCGCGCATCCCACGGTCGAGGCACGCCGTGATCCGGGCTACCGCTCCCTCTTGAACAAGGGCGCGCTGAACGTTCCCGACGGGATGCCGGTGGCGTGGGCGGCCAGGCTGTTCGGATCGCGCACCAAGCGCTTGGCCGGTACCGACGGCATGAACCTGGCCGCGACATGGGGAGTCGAACGAGGACTCCGGCACTACCTGTACGGCGGCACTCCCGAAACCCTGGAGAAGCTCCAACGCAGCATGGAACACAAGTACCCCGGGATCCTGATCGTGGGCGCGGAGTCGCCGCCCTTCCGCCCGATCTCCGACCAGGAGATGGCCCAGAGTGTGCGTCGGATCCAAGAGGCGGGAACCCAGGCGCTGTGGATCGGCCTTGGGGCGCCAAAGCAAGATATAGCTGCCGGCCGCCTGCGGGGGGCGCACGCTGCGCCGGTGATCCTCTGCGTGGGCGCAGCGTTCGACTTCATGGCGGGCACGATCACGCGGGCGCCCAGGTGGATGCAGCGCACCGGGCTGGAGTGGGTCCACCGGCTGGCCTCGGAGCCCAAGCGGCTGTGGAGGCGCTACCTTGTCGGCAACCCACAGTTCGTGAGCGGCGTCCTTCGGGATCGACTCCGGAGGAGGGGAAGGGGCATGACACCCGCGATGAACCGGAAGACACTCCCGGGCTTCCTTCGGCAACTCTCGTACGGATTGAGGGCCGTCGTTTCCGTGTCCCCGACCCTGTACCTGCCGATCGCGCGACGTCGGTATCGGCGCGACACCGAGGATCGCATCGTCGAGCGCGACACCGAGCTCGTGATCGACGGGTTCCAGCGTTCGGGGAACACGTTCTCCGTCGTCGCCTTCGAAACCGCGCAGGAGCGGCCTGTTCGGATCGCGCATCACCTGCACGCGGCGGCGCAGATCGTGGCGGCTGTTCGCCTGAACGTGCCGACCCTCGTGCTGATCCGGGAGCCAGCTGATTCGGTGCTCTCCCACATGATCCGCGAGCCGGGCATCTCGGCGAAGATGGCGTTGTCGAACTGGATCCGGTTCTACGAAGCCGTCCTGCCGTTCATGGATCGAGTGGTCGTCGGCGACTTCCCTGACATCACAAGCGACTTCGGCTCGGTGATCAGCAGGATCAACGCTCGGTTCGGTACGACGTTCACGGGATTCGAGCATACGGAAGAGAACGTGGCCCGATGTTTCGAGCTGATCGAAGCGCGCAACCGCGAGCACTACGGGGCGCTCGCCGAGACCAAGGTTCCCCGCCCTTCGGCGGAGCGCGACCGTATCAAGGCCGAACTCATGGGCGAGTATGAGGCGAACCGCCTGGCCCCGCTGCGAGCCAGGTCCTCTGAGATCTACGGGGCGCTCATCTCCAGCCCGCCAGCCTCCTAGGACTTCCTGG
>JAYVBZ010000354.1:0-3352 GCA_043750215.1 Actinomycetota bacterium | reverse complement strand
CCATCCGATCTCTAGCAGGCCGCTGCCCGGGGTATAGGGATTGTGGAGCAGAGTCCATCCGTAGATCGCGTCCGTAACGAAGAGAGACGCGATGGCGGTGGTCATCAAGTAGAACGATGGGTCCTTCTTGCCGGCGCCGATCGCGAGGCGCACCGCGAAGGCGATGAGCAAGATGTCCATCAGCGGGTAGCCCATCGAGACTGCCTTCACGCTCAGCGGAAGGCTCTGGTCGGTGATGTACGGCGTGATCAGGAACACCCACGAGAGCGTTCCCATCCCGATCGAGATCATCGCCGCATCGATGAGGCTGCCGCGGTCCCCAGCCGAACGACGCTGGCGGATCAGCAGGAAGAGTCCGAGTACGAGGCATGGGTAGACAGAGAGGTAGGCGACGTCGGCGATCGAGGGGTAGGGGAGAGCGTTCCCGAAGAGCTTCTCGTAGTTGTAGGCGATCACGTCGCCGGTGATGAAGAGCGCCTGACCCAGAGCGAAGAGGTACCACGGCGCTCGAGCTGCAGGCTTGTGCATCCGGACGGCGACCAGGATCATCAGCGGCGAGGACAGGCCGATGAGGTTGAACAGGATGCTCGGGTGGCCCGTCATGAAGTACACAGCGGTTGCGAGCGCCGCGCCACACGGGTAGAGGAACCAGGCCCTGTTTCTCATCTGTTTGGCTATCGGACGCCGAGTTGGCCGACATTAGGCCGATGCAGGAAAATATGGCCTGATAGGGCTACGAGCGGGCACCCGTCGAGGATCGCCAGCGAAGGCCCTAGGGCGGCCATCCCTCCAGGTGGGCTATACGGAGACGTGCGTCTGCTCGAGCTGGAAGCGCTCCTTCAGCGTGCCCAGGACGGTGATGAGCTCGTCGACCTCTTCGTCGGAGTGGGCGGCAGTTGGTTGGATGCGGAAGCCGACCTCGTCCTTCGGCACCAAGGGGTACGCCGCCATCGTCAGGTAGATCCCGTGATCGAAGAGATAGCGGCCGACGTCATCGATCTGGTCGTGGTCGGCAAGAGGGATCTCGATGATGGGGTAGCCCGATTCGTTCGGTGTATGGATCCCTAGGCCGTGGAGGGCCTTCAGGATCCGGTCCGTGTGTCGCCAGAGCGTGGCCCGGTAGTCGTCTCCCCGCTTCTCGTTGACATCCAGGCCGACCAGCGTGGTCGCCAAGGATGCCACCGGCGACGGGCCTGAATACAAGTACGGGGGTGCCAGCACCTTCAAGGCATCCTTCATGCCGGTCGGCAAGGCGATGAACGCAAGGAGCGACGAGTATGCCTTGGACAAGCCAGCGACCAGCACGGTGTTCTCGTACGGCACGTCCTGATGGCGAAGGATGCTGTTGCCTTTCATGCCGTAACTTGACGTCTCTTCGGGCGAACGTTCGCCGATGACACCGAAGCCGTGAGCATCGTCCACATACAAGAGAAGGTCGTGCTCGCGCGCGATCCGAGCGAATGCAGATATGTCCGGGCCGTTGCCGGTCATCGAGTTCACGCCGTCCATCGCGATGATCCTTGGCAGGGCCGGGTCGCTGGCGCGGACGAGCTCCTCCAGATGCTCGAAGTCATTGTGTCGGAACCGAACGATCGACGCACCGTGACCGGCAGCAACCATCGCGCCATCGTAGATCGTCTTGTGTGCGCGGCCGTCCAGGAAGATGGTGCCGTCGCCGACCAGAACGGGGATCACCGACATGTGGATGTGGGTGATGGTCGGCAGCAGCAATACGTCTTCACTGCCGAGCAGCTCGGCCATCCGCTCCTCGATCTCGGGGTACAGCCTTGGACTACCGAGGAGGCGTGACCACGACGGGTGCGTGCCCCATTTGGCCAGATACTCCGGAACGGCCGCGATGATCTCTTCGTCCAAGTCGAAACCTAGGTAGTTGCACGACGCCCAGTCCACGAGCCACTGATCACCGATGCGGATACGCCGGCCTTCCTGCTGGTCGATCACCGCGTCCATCATGGGATGGGTGTTCTTCAGGCGGGTTAGGTCTTGCGTCGTTGAGACCCAACGGTCGAGCCAGCCATCAACCTGGCGGCGACGCGGCTTGCCATTGACTGAGGGGAGCGAACCGTCATCATCGGCGCGCCGGTGGGTCGTTCCTGCAGGGGTGTGACCATTGGTAGATGGGAGGCTGGCATCCGTCATAGTTCCCTCCCATCGTCAAGGAACCAGCGCACCTTTACCCGATACGTGTGGTGCCCCTGCCGGATGTCGTGTCCCAGCGGGGCCTAGGTCATTCGCAGGAGCTCCCCGACTGGTCCGTCGTCGCTGCACCAGCCCGACGGATATGTGTCACGGCCCGCCGGTCTGCGGGCTAGTTGACCAGCACCCAGAAGTCGGCGTGCTTGTCTGCTCGATCGGCGCTGATCCGCCAGCACCCGGAAGTCGGGAAGTTCACGATCGCTGCCCAGATGTCGCCGGGCCTGCCCCAGCCGGCGCCGAAGTCGGGGTAGACGTGATCTAGCTGGATCTCCTGGCCGTCGGGTCCTCCGAGTAGTACGCGCATGCCGTGTTCACCGTTCACCGCGAAGCGCACCCGCAGATCCCGACCGGACGGGAACGGTGTACCGCCTGGGAACAGGGCCCAGAACGCGGTGCCTGCGCCGTTCTGGCCGCTGACCTCCGCGCGGTTCCCGACGTCCGCGGTGGCCGAGGCAGGGTCGCACTCCGTTGGACCGATGCCAGGGGGCAGCTGGGAGAGTATCGATGCGCCGGTCCCTGGGTCCGTTCCGGTCGGGATGGAGGATCCCCCGCCGCATCCAGTGACAGCAACCGCCAGCGCGATCATCGCTGCCGAGAACCTGATCCGATCCTTCATGCTCATATCTTCGGCCCGTGCCGGGGAGAGGTTTACCTCGCGCGGAGGTTCAGACCCGAGCGGAGGCAGTCTTATCGGAGGGAGTAGACGTCCAGCGGCGCCTCGCAAGGGGGCCCCTGACTGATCCACACGGTACCTTCCGTGAGGTCGGCGGCCATGGCTGCGAGGGTGATGGAGTCGTCCCATACGTCCAGGGACGGGCTGCGATGTTTGCAGACCGATCCGGGCCTCCCATCGTGGTCACGGAGCACCGTCAAGATCCCTTCGACATCGCCACGTGGGGAGCTCTCCAACGAGCGCGATGCGGCGGCATAGCGATGTCTGGAGGTGGACCCGGGCTCAGCCACGGCCGTGTCTTCGAATGGAGCGGCGGACCTGAGGAAGTGATTCGTGTGAACCAGACGGGGTCCGGCGAATCGGGCGACCATGTCGGGACCTCCGGGCGCGGCCTCAAGGTCGACCGAGCGTCCCTCGGATGACGCGATGAGGTAGTTGCCCGAGGAGGATCGGGAGGGGGAC
>JAYVBZ010000353.1:0-2557 GCA_043750215.1 Actinomycetota bacterium | reverse complement strand
GCGCCATCGTGAGAAGACCCGGCGCCACGCCTCGCACCAAACGTCGTTCGTTCGTCCGATCCAGCATCGTCGTTCCTTCCGTCGCCCTCGGAAGAGAAGAAGTCCCCAAGGTGACGAAACGTTTAGCGTGAACGGTGTTCGCCATGAGGTTCGCAAGGACAACGCGTGGACTATGGGGCAGGACCGAATTCGAAGTGATGATTCGTATCGGGCCTAGAATCGCGCTCCATTTCGGAGACTATCTCGTGGGCGCTGAGGGTCTCGAACCCCCGACCTTCGCCTTGTAAGGGCGACGCTCTACCAACTGAGCTAAGCGCCCGCTTGCGCGGCTGTGTGGCCGCACGCTCGACACACGATCTGGCCGAGCATCGCGCTCAGGCGGGTTCCCCCGCAGGCTTGGCACCGGTCCAGGCCCGCCGCCCAGTCGGCCCGCTGGCGCTGGCACTCAGGGCAGATCAATACCTGCCGGCCACCGGCCACCGCCCGCACCCACGGCACACCGCGCTTGTCGGGGTCGTAGGTGGAACGGCCGCAGAGGGCACACCCGGGCTTCCCCGGTTCGATCGGCGCGTCGAACGGCCTCACGAACGGTAAGGATACGCCGCTCAGCCCCCGTCGGCTCGATGGACCACCCGGCCCGAGACGACCGTCATGTCGGCCCCCGCATCGCCGATCGGCCCGGCCGACGCGTCGAAGAGGTTCCGGTCCACAACCACCAGGTCGGCGCGCTTGCCCACCTCGAGCGACCCAGCCTGGTCGTCATGGTTCACATATGCCGACCCCTGGGTGAACGCAGCGATCGCCGCCGGCAGATCGAGCCGCTGCGCCGGACTCCACACGGGCGTCTCGCGGGCATAGGGTGACACGCGCGTCACCGCCACCTCCATCTCCTGGAACACGTTCGGCGTGCTTACGGGCCAATCACTGCCGAACGCCATCACGGCCCCACTGGCGCGGATGTCCGCGAGCGGGAACATGCGATGGAACCGTTCCTCCCCGACCCGCGGCACCGAGATCTGCGCCATGGTCTCGTCGTAACACGCCCACAGCGGTTGCAGATTCGCGACCACGCCCAGCTCGCGCAGGCGTGGCAGGTCCGCCGGGTCGGGTGTCTGGATGTGCGCGATGTGGTGACGCGCGTCGCTGGGACCGTTGGCTAGACGGGCCGCGGCCACGGCGTCCAGCGCCATCGTCACCGCCCGATCCCCTAGCGCATGCTGATGAACCTGGAACCCTTCGGCGTCCAGCGCACCGACAGCGTCTCGAAGCGGTTCCTCATCGACGAACGCGATCCCGCGATCGTACGCCTGGCCGAACCGGCCCTCGTAGGGCGCGTGCATGGCCGCTGTGCAACTCTCGGGGCAGCCGTCCAGCATGATCTTCACGGTTCCGGCGTGGAGCCTGTCTCGCTCCCCCGTTGCCTCGCGCATCCCAAGGAGATCTTCCACCTGTTCGACGCCGCGGTGGCGATCCCACCAGAGCGCCGCAACCACGCGCATGGTCAGCTCGCCGGTGTCGTCCAGCTCGCGGTAGGCCTGCAACAGCTCCGGTCGAACCCAGGCGTCCTGCCACCCGGTGATCCCCAGGGCGTGGAGTTCGCGCTGGGCCAGGAGGAGGCACTCGCGCCAGAACGCCGGCGGCGTGGCGGGCACGAACCGGTCAAGGAACGTGTAGGCGGCGCCTTCGATGAGCGCGCCCACCGGCGTACCCTGCGCATCGCGCTCGAGGCGACCGTCCCACGGGTCGGGGGTGTGCGCATCCCACCCCGCCATCTCGAGCGCCTTGGAGTTCACCCAGCCGCTGTGAACGTCGGTGTTCATGAGGAAGACCGGGCGACCGGGAACCACGGCGTCCAGGTCCGCCTTCGTCGGGATGCCGTCCGGAGGGAAGGCGGTGATGGCCCACCCCCCGCCGGTGATCCAGGGGAGGTTGGGATGGGCGGTCGCATACTCGGCGATCGCGTCCAGGTACTGGGCCCGCGTGCTCAGATGGTCCAGGTTCAGCTGGAGGAGGTTCCGCGCGGCGAAGGCCGGATGGACATGCGCATCCTGGAACCCCGGCAAGAGCATCCTGCCGTCGAGTTCGACGATCTCGGTGGTGGGGCCTTTCAGTTCGAGGACATCGGCGTCGGTCCCGACGGCGGCGATCGTGCCGTTCCGCACGGCCACTGCCCCTGCCCAGCTGCGAGCGGCGTCCACCGTGTAGACCACGCCGCCGGTGAAGATGAGATCGGCTGCTTGGGTCGTCACGGCGGAGACATTACCCGGCCTCGTCTTCCGGCGGGTGCCACCTGAGGCATGCAGTGTCACACTCCCTCCATGCCTCACCCGCTGCACGCCGTCGGGTCCTCATGGGCCGTGGCGACCCCCCACGCACTGGCAACCGAGGCCGCCGTCGTCGCGTACGAACAAGGTGGTACGGCGGTGGACGCCGCGTTGGCGGCGGCGGTCACCCTCGCGGTCGTGTATCCGCACATGTGTGGGGTAGGCGGAGACCTGTTCGCGCTGGTCCGCCACATCGACGGCGCGGTGATCGCCCTCAACGCAAGCGGTCGGGC
>JAYVBZ010000352.1:0-2730 GCA_043750215.1 Actinomycetota bacterium | reverse complement strand
TCTGTTCAACGACGAGGAATACAAGGGGCTGGTCACCGATTCGCAGCCGGTCTACGACAAGATCATGCGCTACGTGAACGAGGTCGCCCCCGACCTGGCTCCGAAGATCTCGCTGCATACCGGCAAGCTCCCGGCATTCGAGGAGCACCGGATCGTGGAGCAGATCCACAAGGCGCTGGACCGTAAGGTCTGGCTTCCTTCAGGGGGCTACCTCATCATCGAACGAACCGAGGCCATGACCATCGTCGACGTGAACACCGGCAAGGCGGTCGGCAAGACCAACCTCGAGGAAACCGTGAAGAACACGAACCTTGAGGCGGCCTCCGAGGTGGCTCGTCAGCTGCGCCTGCGCGATATCGGGGGCATCATCGTCATCGACTTCATCGATATGCTCTTGGAGAAGAACAAGAAGCAGGTCGAAGACACCATGCGAGAGGGTCTGGCCATCGACAAGACCAGGTCACAGGTGTTCGAGATCGGACCGCTGGGGCTCATGCAGGTCACTCGAAAGCGTGTGTCCGGCGGTCTGCTTGAATCGTTCTCCGAGACCTGCCCCACCTGCGAGGGTCGGGGCATCCTGGTCAACTACGAAGCCTGAGAGGAACAACCATGTACGCGGTGATCAAGACAGGCGGCAAGCAACACAAGGTCAAGCCCGGTGACGTCATCGAGGTGGAGAAGCTGGTCCACGACGGCAAGACCCTCACCTTCCAGCCGATCCTGGTCGTAGACGACGACGGCAAGACGCATGTAGGCGCCGACGCGGCCAGGGCCACGGTCACGGCCAAGCCCCTCGGCGAACAGAAGGGCGACAAGGTCAAGATCTTCAAGTACCGGCCCAAGACCGGCTATGCCAAGCGCGGTGGTCACCGTCAACTCCTGACGATGCTCGAGATCGAAACGGTCTCCATGGGCACCGCGAAGAAGGCCGCGAAGCCCAAGGCCGAAAAGGCCCCCGCCGAGGAGCCTCAGATCATCGAAGGGGCCTGAACGGCCGCGCCGTATCCATCGTTTGCTAGCCTGGAGGCCTTATGGCACACAAGAAGGGTGGCGGGTCATCCCGCAACGGACGCGATTCGAACTCCAAGCGCCTTGGCGTCAAGGCGTACGGGGGTCAACTCGTGCCGGCCGGAAGCATCATCGTTCGCCAGCGGGGAACGCGGATCCATCCCGGTGACGGCGTGGGCAAGGGCGGCGATGACACGCTGTTCGCCCTGCGAACCGGCACGGTGACGTTCCTAGAATCGCGGGGCCGCAAGTTCGCCTCGGTTGTTCCTGCCTAGCCGTTCGCATCGCGAACCGCGCGGCGGACCTCGATGGTCCACTCGACCACTAGCTCTTTCTTCGTGGTGTTCGCGCTGGTGAGGTAGCTGGCGTTGGCGCGCTGGTCACGGCGTTTGCCAGACCTTCTGAGCGGTCTGCCCCTATCGGCAGTTGCGGTCGCGCTGCGGCGTGAAGGGACCGGGGGCGGTTTCGAGAAGTAGAAGGCGGTTCGAAGGACCTCGCCCTCGGCAAGATGGGTCACCATGAGGATGGGGGAGCCGTGGACCCGCCCCACCTTCTTGATCTGGTTCAACGGCAGCGTCTCGACCCCACCTCCATCGACGTCGAAGAGCAGCGCGACCGGCTCTAAGGACAAACGACCGGGCACTTCTTCCTGGTTGTTCCGGCCCAAGGGGACCAGCCACACCTTCACGGGTTCGGGCACCGGCCCATCATGGCCGGTCGCCGGGCTTCATGACCACCTAGGCTGAGGAGACAGATGGGGTTCGTCGACGAATGCACCGTGTACGCGAAAGCCGGCCGAGGCGGCAACGGCTCCGCCTCGCTGCACTCCGAGCCCTACAAACCCCGCGGAGGCCCCGACGGGGGCAGCGGCGGCGATGGCGGTTCGATCATCTTCGAGGTGACCGCAGGGACACACGACCTCACGTGGCTGGGAGAACATCCTCACCAGATGGCGAAGCCGGGCACGGGGGGACGTTCGGCCAATCGCGATGGCGCTCGTGGCGCCGACCTGGTGATCCCCGTTCCCGACGGCACGGTGGTGTGGGATCAGGATGGGCTGGTCGGTGACCTGGTTGGCGCGGGGGCTCGCGTGGTCGTTGCCGGTGGAGGCCGAGGAGGCCGAGGGAACACGGCGTTCGCCAGTCCGCGCAACCGTGTGCCAAGAGGTTCTGAGCCCGGCGAGGAAGGCGATGAACGGCGACTGCGCGTCGAACTCCGAACGGTCGCCGACATCGGATTGGTGGGTCTGCCCAACGCCGGCAAGTCCACGCTTCTGTCCCGACTTACGGCGGCCAAGCCGAAGATCGCGAACTACCCTTTCACCACCCTCACGCCCAATCTCGGTGTAGCCGGCGAGGATTCCGACCGCTTCGTGGTTGCCGACATCCCTGGGCTGGTCCAGGGCGCGTCCGAGGGCAAGGGCCTGGGCCATCGATTCCTCCGCCACATCGTTCGGTGCCGAGCCCTGGTCTTGGTGGTCGATCTTTCCGCGGATGACCCCTCGGCCGACCTGGACACCCTGACCGACGAACTCGCGGCCTACGACCCCGAGCTTGCCGAACGCCCGGCGATCATCGTCTGTTCGAAGACCGACCTCGTGGACCAACCTACGGAGGTGGCCACGGCGTTGCATCCGGCAACGCTTCCGGTGTCCGCGGTGACCGGCGAGGGGTTGGAGGCGCTCCTGGAACGGCTGGGACTCCTGGCGAAGGAAGGCGAGGA
>JAYVBZ010000351.1:0-2009 GCA_043750215.1 Actinomycetota bacterium | reverse complement strand
ACCGCATCCACAGCTCGGTGATGCACCATGCCCATCAGCCAGGTCTTGACCGACCCACGTTGCTCCTCGTAGGCCCCTGGGTTCCGCCACACCGCCATGAATGCTTCCTGCACGATCTCCTCCGCCAGATGCTGTTGACGGACCACCCGCAGCGCAAGAGCTTTCGCGGTAGGGGCATAGCGGCTGAAGAGGCCGCGGAACGCCTCCTCGTCGTGGGTCTGGAGCCGCCGCATGAGGTCGCGATCGCGCGCCTTCGAAACCTCAATCGTTCCCAAGGGTCTGCTCCGGATCAATGTCACGGTTCCGCACACGACGAGCGTCGATCCTTCCGTTGTAGGAACTGCTCGAGGTGTATTCGCGGCTCATGGGGAGTCGGATGTGCGTTCTGGGCTCTGCCGAGCAAGATGGCGGCCGGCGGATTCTAGGATCTGCGCGAGCGAAGCGGGGTGCTCAGGGTCATAGAGACTGCTCCCCACGCTGAGCGAGAGTGATCGCGGCTGGTCCGAGCGCGTGTTGTGGAGCGCGATGGCCTCCACCAGCCGGGACAAGACTAGGGTCTCGGCGCCGGCAGCCTCGCCGGTCAGCAGCACGCAGAACGTGTCGGGTGCGATCCTAGCCGGCACATCCGAGTCGCGAACCGCCTGCATCAGCACCTCGGCCGCATCCCGTGCCACGTCGGCCGCCCCGACACCCCCGTCCGTCGCCATCGTGTCAACGAACCCATCCAGCCGAACGAACAGGAAGACGACCGGGAGTTTGGCCCGGTCGGCCATCCGGAGATGATGCTCGGCGATGGCGGCGAAGCCTCGGATGTTGGGCATCCCCGTAACGCGGTCGGTGGTGGCAAGGTCATGCTGCAGACGGCGGTGCCCGATCGCGTAACGGATCGCTCGAGGCAGGAGTCCGCGAGGCATCGAGCCACGCACCAGATGATCCTCGGCGCCCGCGTGGCGCGCGACCGTACCGTCGGCCTCGTTCGTCGGATCCGTAACGACCACCACGGCAGCGTCGGGCGCATGCGCGTGGATGCGACCCACCGTCTCGATCGGACCCAGGCCATCCAGCGCCACGACCACGGCATCGGGGGCAAGGACGCGGGCCAGCCCTTCGTCGAGTGAGGAAGCTGATTCAACGACGAACCCTTCCTCACCTGCCAACTCTTCGTGTGTCTCGCTATCGAGGCCGACCAGCAACACGGTTAGATCCTGCGTCAACGGGTTCCTCCTGTGGGACGACGATCGTGCGGGCGGATTATGTCACCGTCGGGCTCTCCCCCTCTTATCCGGCCCGCTGCAACCATTCCTCCACAAGATCGCAACGGCTGCGGGGGACCCTGTCGCTCGTGCGCCGGTAGGCTCTTATCGATGATCAAGGGTTCCCACCGGCCGGGTCGAGTCATGCGCGTCACCGTCGCGGTCGCGGCGTCCGTGTCCCTGATCATCGGTGCGGTCAGCGCGTACGCCTATGTCTTGGTGGTCCAGAACAACGGGATCGGGGTGCGGTGTTTCACGGATTGCAGCAGCCAAGGCCCGCCCGTGTCTACGAAGGCCGTCGGGAAGTGTGAGAGCCATTCCTGCAACTATCTACTCCTGGGGTCGGACTCCCGCTCCACACTCAGCCATGCGGATCAGGTCGCCAACGGGACCAACCAACAGGCCGGAGCGGGTGACCATTCCGATGTGATCATGCTCGTTCACACCCAGCCCGGCGGGAAGACCGTCATCCTTTCGTTCCCCCGCGACCTGTGGGTCAACATCCCTGGGCTTGGGAAAGGGAAGATCAACAGTGCCTTCGCCGGTGGGGTAGCCGGCGGCGGCCCGTTGCGGGTCGCGCAGACGGTATCCAAGATCACCGGGCTGAAGATCAGCCATTTCCTCGCCGTCGATCTCGGCGGCTTTCAAGGTGTCGTCGATTCCATCGGTGGGATCGATATGTGCCTCCCGCCCACCGAAGCAGGGCCAGATGGCTGGATCACCGACATCAACACGCAGCTACACCTGCGGCCGGGC
>JAYVBZ010000350.1:0-2778 GCA_043750215.1 Actinomycetota bacterium | reverse complement strand
GGGTGGTTCTGGACGCTCACCACCCGTGCGACCACCACTCCGACCACGCCTTCCCAGGGGCGAGTGAGGTTCTCGACCTTGACCCCCTGCATCGTCAGTTGGTCGGCCAGATCGGCTGCGCGGGCGTCCGTCGGGCAGAACTCCTGGAGCCATGACCAGACGATCTTCACGCGACACCCTCGAACTGCGCGAGGAAGCGAACATCTCCATCGAAGAGCATCCGGATGTCGGGGATCTCGTACTTCAGGAGCGCGACTCGGTCGATACCCATGCCGAACGCGAATCCGGTGTAGCGCTCGCTGTCATACCCGCAGTTCTCCAGCACCTGCGGGTGCACCATCCCTGCTCCCAGCAGTTCTATCCATCCGGACCCACAGACGTTGCACCCGGCGCCCTCGCACTTGAAACACGACACCCCCACCTCGCACCCCGGTTCCACGAATGGGAAGAAGGCCGGTCCCAGTCGCACCCGGCGCGTCTCCCCGAACAACGCCTTCACGGCTGCCTCGAGTGTCCCCTTCAGATGTGCGAACGTGATGCCCTGGTCCACGACCAACCCCTCGAGCTGGTGGAACACCGGGGAATGGGTCGCGTCCGGGGTTTCGCGGCGGAAGACGCGACCGGGGGCCACGATGTAGACCGGCGGCGGCTGAGACTGCATGGTCCGGATCTGGACCGCACTGGTTTCCGTGCGAAGAAGCAGCTCTGGATGGCCGGGGACGCTGACGTAGAGCGAATCCTTCATCGTTCGCGCTGGGTGGTCGGGCGGGATATTCAGCGCTTGGAAGTTGTGCCAGTCGTCCTCGATCTCCGGCCCCTCGGCGACCTTGAAGCCGAGCGAGGTGAACACCTGCACGAGCTCACGCTCCACGATGGTCAAGGGATGCAATGAGCCATGGCGAGGACGGCGTCCAGGAAGCGAGAGATCCAGCGCATCTGCAGCCAGGAGCACCGTCTCGGCGACGGCGTCGAGCGCTGCGCGTCGCTCGTCAAAGGCCTCGGTCATGGCCTGTCGAGCTTCGTTCGCGAACTTGCCCACCTCGCGCCGCTCCTCCGGGGTCAGCGAGCCGAGAACACGTTGGATCTGGCTGAAGGGCGATCGCCGGCCCAGGACCGCGGTCTGGGCGACCTCCAGCGACGCGAGGTCCTCCGCCTGCTCGAACAGCGAGATCCCTCGGTCACGTTCGGCCTGCAGCACCGTCCGCATCTCGAGGGCATCCATGAGGGCCGAGTCTAGCAAGGAGCCCTTCGGCCACCTGGAACGATTCAGCTGTCGGTTGGAAGCTCCAAGTGGAACGTCAGGAGTTCGGCCTCGAGGGTCCCCCACGCCCGGCCCCCTTGCGCCTGCATCACGCCCCGGGTTACGAACAGACCGATCTTCGAACCCGCGCCCGAACCCGGCCGACGAGGGAGGAAGAGCTCCTCTATCTGGTCGGGAACCAGGCTCACGCACCGCCGGGACGCGGCGACGTGCAGGACGCTGCCCGTGTGGTCCGCGGTGACGTGGACGGGCCCCTCTTTCCCCCACCACACCAGCGCCTCAAGGAACGCCAATATCGCGGTCTTCAGCCGCGTCGGATCCACGAACACAGTGCCCGCGTCCCCGATCCACTCAACGAGGGGATGATCCGGATCGCGGCGCTGCGCCTCACTGATCCCCACGACCAGCTCGGCGATATCGACCCTTTCTGGGAACGGCTCGAGCGTCCCCGACACCACGCGCGCAGCGTCCACGAGCTGACGAAGGATCGTGTCCATCCGGTCCGCATCGTGGACGATCCCTTGAAGCATCAGCGACCGCTGTTCCAGGGTCATCTGATCCCATCGCTTCTCCAGCGCGTAGCCGAACCCCTTCATGGCGGTAAGCGGAGAACGGATATCGTGGGCCGCCGCAGAGATGATGGTCTCCAGAGCCTCCCCGGCTCGCACCCGCTGGCGCGCCCATTCGAACAGGCAGACCGTGGCGGCCGCGGCAAGATTGAGCGATTCCGCCTTGCCCATGATGGGGACGTGAACGGTGGCATCGGCCATCTCTTTGATCTCCTCGGGGAGGCCGTGCGCCTCGTTGCCGAAGACCAGAGCGATCGGGCCGGTGGCCAGGTCCGTTCGGTAGATATCTGCCTCACCGTCCGCTGCCATCGCGAGGATCCGGAAGCCGCGTCCTTTCAGATCCGCCAGGGCAGCCTTGGTCTCGGCGCCGCGCACGAACGGGAGGTGAAACAGCGATCCTGCGGAAGCGCGGACGGTCTTCGGGTTATAGGGATCCACCGAGGACTCCGTGAAGACAACTCCGCCGGCGCCTGCTGCATCTGCCGAACGGAGCACCGTGCCCGCGTTGCCCGGGTCGCGCACCTCATGGAGCACGGCGATACAGCCATCCTCGGGAAACGATCCGAGGTCTCCATCAAGGAACGGCGAGACGCCGACCAATCCCTGGGGCGTGACGGTCGAGGTCAGCTTGCCCATGACATCTTCGTTCACGACCAGTACCTCTACTCCAGCCTGAAGGGCCCGAACGGCAAGTGGTTCCAGGTCATCGAGAACGAACAGAGAGCTGAGGGCACCTGCGTCGAGGGCCTCGGCGACGCCCTGCCCTCCCTCCACGAGGAACGCTCG
The DNA here is from genome assembly GCA_043750215.1 of Actinomycetota bacterium. Taxonomy (GTDB): domain Bacteria; phylum Actinomycetota; class UBA4738; order UBA4738; family HRBIN12; genus JANXVR01. The sequence continues at coordinate 162 of JAYVBZ010000350.1, read as the reverse complement.
ATCCTCATCGCGAAAGGCGCGTTTCTTCAGCCGCGCGACGGCGGCTACCTTCGGATTCTTCACCGAGGTCAGCACTCATCCCTCCAGGGATCCCGGACGTGGAGAGTCTAGGGGTCAGGAGGGGTCGATGGGGACAGACCGAGGCGTCAGCTGGCTTCGGAC
>JAYVBZ010000349.1:0-1661 GCA_043750215.1 Actinomycetota bacterium | reverse complement strand
CAGGTGTGGATCCCGGGAGCGCCGCACATCGACCGCGCGGTCCAAGAGCGTTTGGCCGACGCGGCCCGCGCGGGAGCGCACCTGATCATCCTTCCCGAGGTTCCCCGCCGCGACGAGACGGGCGAGAGCTGCGAGACCCTGTGGGAGCTCGCCATGGCCGGGGTCCGCGTGACCGCGCCGGATCCGCGCGCCTCCGCGGAGGCGATGCACATGCTGACCACGCCCCAGGGGGAGAGCCTGGTGGCGCCCGGCAAACGATGGTCGTTCGACCTGCCTGCCGGGGCCGAGGCCGGCGCCCAGCCGCTGGCGCACGACATGAAAGACGGGCGGTGCGTCGGCTTCACTCGCCCCGTTGGAGCAGGGCGGATCACCGTGCTGGGCTTCAACCTCCAGTACGTCCCGAACGAGCAGGAGGATCAGAAGGATTTCCTGGAGCGGATCGTGACGGACGATGGTGCCCGCCCGCTCGCTACCCGGCCCAGCGATCGACGCGTTGCCGCGATGCAACTGTCCTCCGATTCGGGGTGCTTCGTCTGCGTGGCTAATCCGGTGGAACTCCCGGCGACCACTCGGGTCCGCTGCACCGGACCCGGTGGGGAGACGGTCGAGTTCCCCACTCGGATCGACGGCGTCGTCTTCTCGGGCGCTGGTGCCAGGCTGCTGCCCGTCGGCCTTGACCTCGGCGACGGCGTGGTGCTTGCATCCTCCACGTGGGAGCTGCTCGCCAACGAGCCCGACGGCGAACGGGGTCGCCGCCTCACCTTCTCGACCCCGAACGATGCCCCCGGTGAGGTCCACGTGCTTGGAGCACCGGTGACGGCCGTCGGACTCGCCCGGCTGTCCGGCCCGCTTGACCAGGGGGCCGATACAGTGCTCGTCCTCGAACCGACAACGGCCACGTGTTGCGTGCGCCTCGGAGGCCCGATAGCACACGCATATACAGAGGAGCAGGATCGATCGATCGGAGGCTCACGATGAGGGGACGGATCTTCGAACGCGGGGCGGCGGCTCTGGCTGTGACTGCGCTGATCGCCACCGCATGCTCTTCTGGCGGTAACGGATCCACGACCCCGAGCGGCGCTGCCGGCGCCTCGCCCTCGATCGCCGGGCAGACGATCACGGTGCTGCTTCCTCCGTGGGCGAACGTTCCCAAGGAGATCCTGCAGACCTTCACGGACCAGACCGGAGTGAAGGTTGACCTGCAGGTCACCGGCTGGGACGCGATCCGAAACAAGGTCGCGATCGCAGGCGCTGCGAACACACCCCTGGCGGACGTGACGGAGTTCGACTGGTCTTGGACCGGGCAGTTCGGACGAGCGGGGTGGTACCTCCCTCTCCAGGACAAGCTGGACCCCGCGATGATCTCGGACCTGCAGAACAATGGCGCCTTCAGCATCGACGGGAACCAGTACGCCGTGTGCTACTCGAACGACTTCCGGATCTCGGCCTACAACAAGAAGATGTTCGCAGCGGCCGGGATCACGCAAGCGCCGACGACCTTCGACGAACTCACGGCCGACCTGCAGCAGATCAAGGACCAAGGCGTAGCCGCGAACCCACTCGCGATCCCGCTCTCTGCCACCGAGGGAACGGCGACGGCCTGGTACCTCCTCACCCTTGCCTACGGCGGCCAGCTGTTCGACGCGAACTTCCAGCCTGCT
>JAYVBZ010000348.1:0-2194 GCA_043750215.1 Actinomycetota bacterium | reverse complement strand
GTTCGCGATCCCTTCGGCAACCGCATCGAACTCGTCGAACCGGTGTAACGGTGGACCTCCCTTTCAAGCGCTTGAACGATGTCGCCGCACTCCCCGAGGCGCAGCATCCGAATGACGCGGGTTTCGACCTCCGATCGACGGTCGCCGTGTCCGTCGCGCCGGGTGAGAGGGCGATGATCCCAACCGGTGTGGCAGTTGCCATACCGGGCGGGTACGCCGGCTTGGTGCTCCCGCGATCGGGGCTCGCGAGCAAGCACGGGCTCACCCTGGCGAACGCCCCCGGGCTCATCGACGCGGGTTATCGGGGAGAGGTGATCTGCGCCGTCGTGAATTTGGACCCGTCCACCTCCGTGGAGATCGCGGTTGGGGACAGGATCGCGCAGCTGGTGGTCGTTCGGGTGCCGACGGTGGTGCCGGCCTGGGTCGACGATCTTCCGCAGAGCGTTCGAGGAGACGGCGGGTTCGGTTCGACGGGAGCCTCGTAAGGTGTCCCGGTGGCCCGGTGGGGGCCGCGGTTGAAGGACCGGTGTTCGCCCAACTACCATGGGTCGCACACGCGGACGTGGCTCAGTGGTAGAGCACCACCTTGCCAAGGTGGGGGTCGCGGGTTCGAATCCCGTCGTCCGCTCTTGTAAGCGGCCGCCGATAGGCGGCCGTTGGGGTGTCCTTCGATAGACTGACGCGCGACCCGGCGGGGTGGCCGAGTGGTTAGGCAGAGGCCTGCAAAGCCTCGCACACCGGTTCGATTCCGGTCCCCGCCTCTGCACCACGCGGCCTACGGGCTGTACCCTCGATGCACCGGACGGGCGATTAGCTCAGGGGGAGAGCGCTTCCTTGACATGGAAGAGGTCGGAGGTTCAAATCCTCCATCGCCCACCATACGAAACCCCAGGTCAGACGGGGTGCTGCGGCGATGTCGGTCCTTCCGATTACCATGCCCGAACGGGCAGTTGGTCAACGGTAGTCAACGAGAGGCTCCCGGAAGTCGGCTGATTCGTCGTCATTCCTCGCTGTTCTTCGTGGCTCGACCCGTACGTGGTTCAGCGAGCGGCACAAGGCCGCTCGGCTGATCCCTCCGGGAAGGGCCGGATCCGCGTGGCCGAGGGCGTGTACCTCAAGGCAAGCGGGAAGTACCTCGCGATGTACACGGATCCGGGGCACAAGCAGCAGTGGAAGCAGCACGATACCGAGAAGGAAGCTCGCCTCTGGTGTGCGAACGCCCTGGTGGATCCTTCGTCGATGGTGCAGGGGAAGCGCCCTCTCTCCCAGATCTGGAAGACCTTCATGGAGCAGCGGGGCGCGTCGCTCAGACCGACGACTAGGGCGAACTGGGGGCAGGAATGGCGGCTGCACATCGAGCCTGTCTTCGGCAACTGGCCGGTCGGCAAGATCACGATCCCTGCGGTGAAGACCTACCTCGCAGAGATGGAGTCCAGGGGTGTGGGAGCCGCGACCTCGAAGACCGCCCAATCCTTCTGGTTCTGGACCTCCTCGATGAACCGCTGAACCACAGCCTTGTTTCGTTCTGTCTCCGATCGCTGTTCGGACATGGCGAACCTCCCAGGCGACAGCGTCGACGCGTTCGGAGCATCTCATGGGCGGACGGTTGGCGTAAAGGTCGCGCCCGTCCCGAGTACCGTTCCGTCGGCGGCGAAGCCATCAGAGCGCACGCGAACTCCCGGGAAGGGACACCTCGCTGGGAAGACGGATTCGTCGCGTCTCCCACGTGGGATGAGTGACTTGAATCTAGACCGGTATGTCCGCCACGACCTCGAAGCGCTCGACGCTTACGATTTCCGCGCCGCCTGCACTTGAGGTGTCGCTCCTAAGCTTGTTCGCCGCCTCCTCGCTCTCCCTCAATGCATCCTCGCTCTCCCAGAGCGTGATCCCCACCATTTTCCCGGTGGCTCGATCGGCGAGCCCCAGCATCCCCTTGAAGCCGCGCATCTCCTTCGCGGCTGGGAGGACTTGCTCATGAAGTGCCTTGATGCCACGGTCGAGCTGGTCGGGCGGGCCTTGCAAGGTGCTCACTCGCGCGAACATGCCGACTCTCCCTTCTTCTGCAGCGTCCTCAGAACGTACTCCTCGCCTCGGGCGATAAGCAAGGCGCGCCTCAGCTCGTCGAGAGAAACGCATGATCTTCGTAGACGTGTATAGGCACTTCGCAAGAGTTGCGTCCCGGTGACCGCCAAGG
>JAYVBZ010000347.1:0-2441 GCA_043750215.1 Actinomycetota bacterium | reverse complement strand
CTCGGGTTGAACCCGTTCGATATCCAGGAAACGGCGGATGCCCTCCGCCAGGGCCTGGAGATGCCGGCGGAAGAGAGGGCTCGCCGCTCCCGAGGACTTACCCGATCCGTGCTGGCACATTCTCCGGAGACATGGCTCCTCTCGCAATTGAACGAACTCGATCTGGCCCGTCCGCCAGCGGCAGATTCACACGACGAGGAACTGCAGGAGCCCGACGACACCTTCAGGTCCTTCGACGACGAGGTCGGCATCTAGGAGGAGTTCCTCCGGGGTCTCCGGGCCGCGCGCGGCGACCTTCGCCGTGAGGACGCCGGCCGCCGCCGCCCGGTCGAGCGCAGAGAACGCCCCGAGGTCAGCGATGTCATCTCCGATGTACATCACCGCGTCGAGCGACGAGGTGGTGATGGTTCGCGCTACCGCGTCGCCTTTGAGATCTCGGCCTCGGGGTACGAGCTCTAGGACCCGTTTCCCGCGTGCGATGTCCATGCGCGCCTCCTTCGCGATCGGTGACAATGCGCGAGCCAGGCGTGCTTCAGCGCCGTCGGGATCGGGCGCCCCGCGAACATGCACCGCCACCGTTCCGCCTTTGCGCTCGACGCGGGCTCCCGGGATCTGCGCCGCGACAGCTTTCACCGCAGCGATCACGGCCATCGGCACATCCGGTAGGTCACCCAACCCGTAGGAGCCCAGGACCGTGACGCCTTCGACACCCACCATCGCCGCCGCCTCCGCAGTGGGCCGGCCTGAGACGACTGCCACCAGGGCGAAGCGAGGGACGAGCGCTTCGACCGCTTGACGCGCTGAAGGCTGCAGCCGGGCCTGCTCGGGTCTGGCGACGATCGGGCTAAGTGTGCCGTCGACGTCCAGCAGCACGCCGATGCGGGTACCGGAGAGCAACAACCCTCGGATCCGCTCCAGCTTGGCGTCGCCTTCCCTTCCCATGGAGAGAGGGTAGCCGGGGGAAGTGTCCGAGGGGTCGTCAGGAGGCCCGCGGGCCGTCAGACTGTCGGCATGGACGATCCGTTCGCGCCGCATTCCTCCGACACTGCCACGGGAACCTTCGATCCGGGCGGGCATCGGCATAGTCCCTTCCCGCCTATCGCAGACTACGGTTTCTTGTCCGACCGAGAGGTCACCGCTCTGCAGGCGCCCAGCGGTGCTATCGAGTGGATGTGCTTGCCGCGACCGGACAGTCCCAGCGTGTTCGGCTCGATGCTCGACCGAGCGGCAGGATCGTTCCGGCTCGGTCCTGCGGACCAGACCGTCCCCGCCGGCCGGTGGTACCTGCCGGGGACCAACGTCATCGAAACGACGTGGCAGACCAAGACGGGCTGGCTCATCATCCGCGACGCCCTCCTGGTCGGACCCTGGTACGAGGACGACCACCGCGACGAGGCGTATCGCCGCCCGCCCAGCGACCACCAGGCTGAACACATCCTTCTACGTGTTGTGAAGTGCATCAACGGCCAGGTCGAGTTGGAGATGACGTGCGCCCCCGCGTTCGGCTATGGCCTCACGGAGGGCGCGTGGGAGTACATGGGGGAGGGCTACGACGCGGCGCTAGCGCGTGGAGCCGACGGCGATCCGGAGCTCCGGCTGTTCACCGACCTTCGTCTGGGCATCGAGAGCCGGGCGGCGGTGGCCACCCGGCACATGGTTGAAGGCGACACCACGTTCGTCTCGCTGGAGTGGGGGGACCCCGACCACCCCGGCCCTCGCTCCTTCGATGAGGCGGAAGATCGGATCTGGCGGACATCGGATTTCTGGCGCGGCTGGCTGAACATCGGTGACTTCCCCGACCATCCATGGCGAACCCATCTCCAGCGGAGCGCCCTGGTCCTGAAAGGTCTCACCTACGCACCTACCGGCGCCTTGCTCGCTGCCAGCACGACCTCGCTCCCCGAAGACCCCGGCGGCGAACGCAACTGGGACTACCGCTACAGCTGGGTCCGGGATTCGACGTTCGCGCTATGGGGATTGCATACGCTGGGTTTCCACTTCGAAGCGAACGGGTTCTTCAACTTCATCCGCGACCAGATGCGCGACGGCGAGAACCTGCAGGTCATGTACGGGGTCGGCGGCGAGCGCGATCTCACCGAGTACACGCTCGACCACCTGGAGGGTTACGAGCGGTCCCGGCCTGTTCGGATCGGGAATGGGGCATTCGATCAGCAGCAGCACGACGTGTGGGGCGCGCTCCTGGATTCCATCTACCTCCACCACCGGGCAGGTGCCTACCTAGGCGCGGATTTCCAGGACGACATGGCGCGACAAGTGGAGATGGCCGTCGAGCGATGGTCGGAGCCAGACCGGGGCATCTGGGAGGTTCGTGGCGAACCGAAACACTTCACGTCGTCGAAGATCATGTGCTGGGTGGCGTGCGACCGAGGGGCACGATTGGCTACGTCGCTGGACAACCCCGAGCAGGCTGCCAGATGGGG
>JAYVBZ010000346.1:0-2828 GCA_043750215.1 Actinomycetota bacterium | reverse complement strand
GCTCGAGGGCATCTGTGATCCGGATCCTGGCTCATTTCCACAGCGAACAGAGGCTAGATCAGGTGTCTCATGTCTACCTGGACGGCGCGGAGTCGCTTCGCGATGACCTCGACACCTGACCGCGTCGCGGTGCTCGGCACCGGACTCATGGGTGCATCGATCGCCATGGCAGCCTCCCGCGTGGGCTGCACGGTCACAGGGTGGGACCTAGATCCCGCGGTCGCAGCACGTGCGGGGGAGCGGGCCGGCTTCGCACCGGATGCAACCTTGGAGGCTGCGGTACAGGGCGCCGATCTCGTCGTGATCTGCACTCCGATCGCCTCCGTTGCTGCACTCGCGGTCCGAGCGCTGCAGGCCGCTCCTCACGCGGTCGTGACCGACACCGCAAGCATCAAGAGCTCGATCGCGGAAATGGAACTCGGGCCACTGGACGCCCCTCGGTTCGTGCCCGGTCACCCGATGGGTGGGTCGGAACGGTCCGGCCCCGAGCACGCCTCGCCCTCGCTCGTGGACGGCATCGTGTGGGTGCTGACCCCAACCGTTGCGAGTGACCCGGCGCAGGTCGACCGACTGGCGGGCTGGATCGAGCGGATCGGGGCTGGGGTCATTCGGATGACGGCGGAGCGGCACGATCGCCTCGTCGCCGTCATCAGCCACCTTCCCCAGGTGGTGTCGACGGCGCTCATGGCTCTTGCCGCAACTGAAGAATCCGACGAACCCCAGATCTTGCTCCTGGCGGCGGGCGGGTTCCGAGATCTGACTCGCCTGGCAGCCAGCGACCCAGCTCTATGGAGCGAGATCCTTGAAGCGAACGCGGGCCAGATCACTGCTGCCCTAGATCTCTACATCGATCGGCTCGTTGCGCTGCGCCAGGACATCGCCGAGGGAAACACAGAGGCGGTCGCACAGACATTCGAGTTCGCGAAGCGGGCGAGGTTGAAGCTGGCCGCCAAGCCCAAGGTCCGTGCCGGAGTGGCGGTACTCCAGGTCCCCATCCCCGACCTTCCAGGGGCCCTGGCAACGCTGACCGCCGCGCTGGGGGCGGGTGGGGTCAACATCGAAGACCTGCAGATCGTCCACTCCCTTGAGGGTGGTCGAGGAATCGTGCACCTCACCGTTGCAGCCAGCGACGCCGATCTGGCCGCTGAGGTCCTCAGCGGGGCCACGTTCGAGCCCATCCGACTGGCCTGAGGGGGAGCGATGCGCCTACTGGTCACGCCGGGATCCTCACTCTCCGGTGAGGTCTCGGTTCCGGGAGACAAGTCCATCGCCCACCGTTGGCTCATCCTCTCCTCGACAGCGATGGGTAGGAGCGTGATCCAGGGCCTTCCTCGAAGCCTGGATGTCCGCTCGACTGCGTCGTGTCTCTCGGTCATCGCACCGGTGGCTGGACCTGAACTTGAGGCTTGGAGCCGCAACGGTGGACCTTCCACCGAGCCGGGTGGTTCCACGTGGAACGCTGGACACCGTCAGGTCATGGCCTCGATGCTTGAACTTCAGGGTGAGGGTCGGGCGGGCTTGCGTCCGTCGGCGGGGGATCTGGACTGCGGAAATTCGGGAACGACGATGCGCTTGCTTGCCGGCCTCGTGGCAGGCGTTCCCTTCACGACGACCCTTATCGGCGATCGAAGCCTGTCTGCGCGCCCGATGGAGCGGGTGGCCGAACCACTTCGAGAGATGGGAGCGTCGGTCACCACGGCGGAGGGGCACGCCCCGCTCACGCTGGCCGGTGGAGGCCTGCACGGCATCACCTATCGGATCCCGGTCCCCACGGCGCAGGTCAAGGGCGCCGTCCTGTTCGCCGGACTCGGGGCCGAGGGCAGCACCGTTGTGGAGGAGATCTCGCCGACGCGCGATCACACGGAGCGTGCCCTGGGCGCGCTTGGCGCGCCCGTCCACGTACAGGGAACAACGGTGCGCCTGGAACCGTTCCAGCACGACGGCTTCAAAGGGCAGGTGCCCGGAGATCCGTCGTCGGCCGCGTTCATCGTGGCGGCGGCGGCGCTCACCGGATCGAGCGTCACTATCCGCGGGGTCGGGCTGAACCCGAGCCGGCTGCACTTCCTCGAGGTCTTGGCCCGCATGGGCGTGCCGACCGAGGCCAGGGTCGACCACGACACGGTCGGGGAACCGGTCGGGGACCTGTGGGTAGCCCAGACCCAGTCCATCACGGCGACTACCGTCAGTCCGGATGAGGTCCCACTGATCATCGACGAGATCCCCGTGCTCGCCGCGCTAGCGGCCCATGCCGCCCAGGATTCCTGGTTCCTGGGCGTGGGAGAGCTCCGGGTGAAGGAGTCCGACAGACTGGCCGGCATGGCCGAGGGACTCCGCGCACTGGGCGGCTCTGCGGGTGCTGAAGGAGAGGATCTGGTCATCGCGGGCGGGGGTCTTAGGGGTGGAGTCGTTCACTCCGCAGGTGATCACCGGATGGCCATGGCGTTCGCGATCGCGGCGCTAGCCGCAGACGCGCCCTGCGAGATCGACGATATCGAGGCAGCTGATGTCTCGTTCCCGGGATTCGTGAACGCGCTGCTCGGACTGGGCGCGCGGGTCGAGGTTGTGGAGTGAGCACACCCGCGGTGATCGCGATCGACGGTGCCGCCGGAAGTGGGAAGTCCACCCTCGGTATGGGTCTGGCGGTGGCGCTCCGGCTGCCCTACGTCAACACCGGGCTCATGTATCGCTACCTCACCCTTGAGGCCCTGCGAACCAGGACGCCGACGGATGACGCGGCGGCGCTGGCCCGCCTCCTGCGCCAGATCGGCTTCTCTTTGTCTGAGGACAGCCCGCCTCTCCTCCTGATCCAGGGGCTCCCCCCGACCAGG
>JAYVBZ010000345.1:0-3752 GCA_043750215.1 Actinomycetota bacterium | reverse complement strand
TTCGTGCCGAGTTCGGTCAGGGCGTCGATCACTTGGCACTCACCTGGAACATGTTGCGCTTGACGTAGGTCGTAGAGATCTTGCCCAAGTCCTCACGCTCCCCCCCTGCTCGGATAACGACGGCTTCGATGCCGCCGGCCTTCTTCCAAACCGGCCAGGGGTGCGCGAGGCGGGCTTTGACTCTTGGGCCGAGGTTCTTTCGCTTCCATGCCCCTACGTTCATCAGGCCCAATCCGCGTAGAGGGAGTACGTGTAGACCTCGTTCCCGGTAGTGCGGTCGAAGAGCACCTTGGCCGCGATCTTCGAGGGTAGCGGGCAGTTCAGGAAGTAGTTCGGACCGACGAGGTCATCCGCGATGCCCGTGACCCCTGGGCCGACCGTGACGACCACTGAACCAGCCGCGGTGCCGGCTATCTGCGTGATTCCGCTCCAGTTGTTGCCCAGTGCGATGGCGGTATCAGTCGTGTAGGTGCCGAGTTGCGTCCCGTCTACCGTCGCCGCGTCTACGTTTCTGGACGATACCGTAGAGCCCGAGTAGGTGAAGGTGTAGATGTAGGGATCGCCGGAGGTTCCAGTGCCCGCACGGGTGACGACGATGTGCGAGCCATTGTAGGTCGAGCCGTAGGGCAGCGCAGCGTTGAGTGCGGCCTGTACACCGGATGCGGGCTCGTTGTAGCTGAGTCCGGGCAGCGAAACGGTGACATTGGAAGCCACGCCCGTCCAGGCGTAGGTCCACGTTCCGAATGTCGGACCGCCCGTAAGAGTGACGGTCTGCACCTCGTTCGGTCCAGCCGCGCCCTTGGTCGTCTCTGTAACGCTGCCTGCGGCAGCGCCCACGGGCGAGGTGACCGAGATGGCCCCGATGTCAGAAGCCCCCAGTGTCCCCGTGAACGTGATGGCATAAGCGTTCAAGGTCTTCACCACGGCGATATCTGCCGTCTTGGTCGTCCAGTCCGAGATGGTCAGCAGGCACGTCTTGATCTCTGCTGCCGTAACCGCGGTGTACGTACCCGCGCCGATGGTCACGGCAGCAGTGGACTCGTGAGCGTTGAATGTCAGCTTGAACGTATCGGTGTTGTTACCCGCCGTCAGGTTGAGGGTCTGCGTTTCATTCTGCAAACCTGGAGTCGAGGTACTAACGCTCACAGCCGCAGTGATCTCCGGCGGTGCGTGATAGAGCACGAAGTCGGTCAGCGGTGTAGTGCCCGCGACCGCGACCACCGTGAGATAGAACGTGCCGTAGGTGGCGTTCGGCGGAACACTGACGATGCTCGTCTGCCCCGTGTCCGCTTGAGCGACGCCCGACTTGATGAGTTGAGGGCCTTCGCGTCCCATCAGCGGAACCTAACCGTCCCGATGATTGAATATGTGTAGGACGTGCCGGCGATGGTCGAGCTGTAGCGCATGTAGCTCGCGCCGACGCACACCAGGTACTTGTCTCCGGTCGCAACCGCGCCGAGCTGGGCGAAGGATGCGAGGTCGAACCAGTTCGTCCCGTCCGTGGAACCCTGGACCTTCACGTCAAGGGTGGTTGGTGCAGTCGAGGCGGTCAGGTGCAGTTGCAGTTCGGCCCGTAGACCGCCGACGAGGATGCCTGAGTCGGTGGTGTAGGACGCGGTTTCGGCGGCGAGGGTCTTCAGTGTGAGCGTGGTCTTGCAGACATCCCGGCCGAATAGAGAATCATAGGTGGGCTGGGGGTCCAGCGGTATCGCGAGTGCTTTGGTTGCCATCTAGTCCTTCTTCCTGGTTGTTATCTCTTGGTTGGCTTGGACTTGGTAGCTGTCTCGGGCGCGTCTGCCACCGCTGCGGCCTCGATCTTCGGGGCCTTGGCTTCGTGGACCTTCGTCGCGTTGCCCTGCTCAAGCAGCGCGGCAGCTTCTGCATCGGAACACTCGTAGGTGTCCCCCGCGACGTATTCCTGCTCGCCCCGTACTCGGGCTGATGTGAGTTTCACTGTTGCCATCTGTTCTCCATTCGGTTGGTGCAGGTACCGCCCCCTGGTGAGGCGGTACCTGCGTTACCGTGTTACGCCTGCGTGAGCGAGCGAACTTTTCCGTTGTTCGTCTCGGCCACGACGTAGCGACCGTCCGTCCGCATGAAGGCGAGGAACCCGACCTGTCCTAGCTCAGCCCAGCGCTCGTGCAGCGTCAGGAGCGAGATGTCCATGACGTTGCGGATCACGTAGGCGGAGAAGTCACCGAACAGTACGGAGATCAGGCCCGTAGTTGCGGCTGCCATGTCCTGGTTCACGACGAACTTGTAGCCGTTGATGTCCTCGGGCGAGGGGCCGGACAGCGAACCTTCGCTGCCGAACCTGCGCCAGATCGGCTCGCCATCGGCGGTCTTGAGCTTCTTCAGTCCCTTGACCACGGAGTCGTTCATCATGTAGTTACTTCCGGCGCGGTATGCCGGGTCAACCGAGTGCTCGAGGTTCACCAGGTCGTTGTACGTGACTCCCGTTGCGGCCTCAGACGTGGTGGCTGAGTACGCGCCAGGGGCCGCGCCCTCGGGCTTTCCGGTGTTGTCTCCGGTTGTGAAGTGCGTGTTCGTGATGCGACCGAGCCGGATCGCGAAGGCCGCACGGACCTCTGCGCCGATGTCGAACGCGGAGTCCTGCACCAACTCGATGGGCACCAGCACAGCCTTGGAGCTGTACTTGTATGCCTTGAGCGTCTTCTGGCCGAACGCCACGGGGCCGTCGGCCGCCGCCGTGTTGATAGCGAGCAGTTCTCCGACGTTCCCGGTGTCGTCCATTGTCGGCCACGGGATGTCGTTGCCGGATGGTGTATTCAGTTCCCGTGCTACGGTGCGAAGTCCACCGAACGCCTTCAGCGCGACGATCAGTTCCGCCTGAAAGCCCTGGGGGATCGTGTATCCACCGGCGGTCGTGGTGACCGTCAGCGGAGAAGCGCCGATCGCTCGGCCTTCGAGCGTCCCCTTCTCATCGTGGGAGAGGCCGTCCTTGCCCTTTCGCAGGAACTTGTCGAAGACCTCCGAGCGATACGCCTCGCGGGTTGCCGCGTCGTCCGACTTCTCAGCCGAAGGGCGAAGCTCTCCGGGTGCGGGACGGTCGGCACGGGCAGCCTCGAAGACCTCAAGGCGCTTGATGTCGGCCTGGATGGGCGTCAGTTCCTCTTCGATACGGTCAAACTCTGAGCGCTCTTCCTCGGTCAGCGCCGGGTTCTCGTCCGTGTGCTCCCGGTCGAGGATCTCCGTCTGGCGAGCGAACAGCTTTTCAGCCTTGTCCTTCAGTTCGTTGATGTGCATATGTCGTCTCCTGGTTAGACCGCGACTCCAAGGAGCCGCAATCGGTGGCGGGTGATGCCGAGACGACGCGCAGCAAGGTCTCTGTCGAGTGAGTGCGCCGGGTCCGTCGGGTTGGGTTCGCTGGCCGGCGAACCTTCCGTCGGAGTGGCCGAGTCAGTGACGAAACGCGTGAGCGTGTCGATGGTCCCCCGGAGTGTTTCCGGGTCGATCTCCGCCCACAGTTCGGGCGAAGCTTCTATCAGGGCGCGTAGCGCCTCTGCAAGTTCGGATGGCTCCTCATCGGGGATGGCGATCCCAGCGGCCTCCATGAGGCTGCGTGCCTCAGCGCGGAGCAACGCATCGGTGCCTTCGTAAGCGGGCGAGGTAACGGGGGATACGTCGTAGAGCTTGGCTTCGCGGATGATGCGCTCGGCGGGCGTGGCTTCGCGGTTCCACATGTCCCCGTTCTTCGGGACCGCGAAGGCGAAGGACATCTTGCGGATGTT
>JAYVBZ010000344.1:0-1635 GCA_043750215.1 Actinomycetota bacterium | reverse complement strand
AGTGCGCCTGCGCGCCTCCAAGGTGGATCCGGAACCCGGTCACGACCTCGTCGAAGATCACCAGCGCACCTTCACGGTGAGCCGTTTCGAGCACGTTCTGCAGGAACTCGGCGGCGGGTTCGACCACGCTGATCGGCTCCATGATCACGGCCGCCACCTGACCGGGATGATCTGCGAAGACGCGCTCAAGACTGCCGATGTCGTTGTAGTCGAAGGGGACCGTGAGCCTGCGAACCGCCTCAGGAACCCCGCGGTTCCGGGTGGTTGTGCCGATGTACCAGTCCTGCCAGCCGTGGTAGCCGCAGCAAGCGATGACATCTCGTCCGGTGAAGGCCCGGGCGACCCGCACCGCACCGCTCGTGGCATCCGAGCCATTCTTGCCGAACCTGACCATCTCCGCACACGGGATCAGCGACACCAGCTTCTCTGCCAGCTCCACTTCCAGTTCGTGCGGGAGCGAGAAGCTCACCCCCCGCCGCAGTTGTTGTTCCGCGGCCTGCGTCACGGCTGGGTGGTTGTATCCCAGAACGATAGGACCCAGCGCACCGATGTAGTCGATGAACTCGTTGTCGTCCACATCCCAGACGTGGCTGCCCTGTCCCCTGGACAGGAAGATCGGGGACACCCCCTGAACGAATTGATCGGGACCCTTGCTGAAGGTCTGGGTGCAGGACGGGATGACCTTCTGAGCCCGGTCCCTCAGTTCGTTGGACCGATCCAGTACGAGTTTGGAGGGTGGGAGGGGATCCTCGTCGAGGAGCGAACGGTAATAGCCCTCGTTGCGCACCGAGCCCGCGTTGATCTGCATGAGGTCCGGATGCTCCTCCGAAAGACGCAAGACCTCCCGCCACCCGAACGGTCGGTCCCCTTGTCCCAGCAGAGCATATACCCGGCGGATGAATGCAAGGTCGGCCGGTTCGTCAACGGTCCACCGTAGGTGTCGTGTCGGCGACGACACATCGCTCGTCACGTTCCCGGTTCGGAACCGCCGTGAGGCTCGGATGTAGGGCGTGACGTGCTCCCGCTCGGCCGGGAGCCGGGCCTCCCGCCAAGCTCCTTCCAGGGCAGCGAAGCTGAACACCTCGGTATCCAGCCCGTCCGGGTAGGTGGGCGGGAGGGTGTTGGAGACGTAGTCGAACTCTCCCTGGAGATAGGTCTCCACCACGCGGTCCATGACCTCGGGGTCCAGGAGGGGACAGTCGCCGGTGACCCGAACGACGGCGTCCGCCCCATGCTCCCGGGCTGCGCCGTAGTACCGGTCCAGCACGTCGTCCTCGCTGCCGCGAGTGCACGCGATGTCGTGGCGAAGGCAGAACTCCACGATGGGGTCGTCGTGTTCCTTGTCCGAAGTCGCGACGATGACAGCGTCCACGGTTCGCGCCCGGCGAGCCCTGGTGACGACGTGCCACAGCACGGGATGCCCTTCCACGTCTTCCAGGACCTTCCCGGGCAGCCGGGTGGAACCCATACGCGCCTGGACGATGGCCACGATCCTCATCGCACACTCTCGGGTCGTTACCGTGCCCGTCTCCGACGCGATCCGGGCGGCACGCGCGATCTGGAGGACCCGGCGGCCCTCCCGGATGTCGCAGACGGACTGTTCCGCTCTGGAGACGCACCGCGTGAAGTGGCGCA
>JAYVBZ010000343.1:0-1870 GCA_043750215.1 Actinomycetota bacterium | reverse complement strand
CGCAGGGCCTCACCTCGACGCGGCAAGGCGATCTGCTCGATGGGAGGAAGGTGTTCCCGCTTCGGGTCGGTAGGGATCGGAACCTCCCGCCAGGAATCGCACCGGAGGCAGCGCGCCAGCCGCCGCCCGTCGGGAAGGTCCACCCCGACGCCGGCGTCTTGCCGGCGCAGACGCGCGACCCGCGCCGCCGGGAGGACGTGCCCATGGCGCGAACACACGAGCGTCTCAGGATGCCAATGCGACCCACGAAGCTTCGCACCGACGCGCCGGAACCAGTTGATCACGCCTGGGAGCTTAGCGGGGCGCCCAGGGGCTTCTGGTACGAGAACATCTGCCCGAGCAACGCCTGGCCGATCCCTCTGCCCCGCCAGGGCTTCAAGACCACCAGATCCGAGATCCAGGCCACGCCCTCAACCTCCATCGACAAAACCGCCCCTAACAGCGTCTGGCCGTCCCATGCCAGCAACGTGAGCCCCGGGGAAGTCAGCTATCAGGTCGACATCATCCGGGTCCCGCACCGGCCGAACGGAGTAGCCGGTGGGAAGCGTCACTCGCCGGACGCCTTCTTCCGCACCGCCGGCTTCTTCGCGGCGGGCTTCTTCGCGGCGGGCCGCTCCTGGTCCCCGGTAATGGTCTTCTTCTTCGCGGCGGCGACGCTCGCTTTCAACGCCTCCATGAGATCAACGACCTTGGCCGTTGGTTGGGCCGTGACCGTCTCGATCTCTTCTCCGGCGATCTTCTTCTCGACGATCCCTAGCATCGCGGCACGGTAGTCGTCGGTGAACTCCTCGGGACTCCACGCGCTGGTAAGGGAGCCGATCAGCGACTTGGCCATGTCCAGTTCCTGATCGCGGACCTTGACCTTAGTGACGTCGACATCCCCGAAGTCCATCGCCCTGATCTCGTCGGGCCAATACATGGTCTCCAGGACGAACGCATCGTCGCGGAACCGGAGCGCGGCCAGATGTTCCTTGTCGCGGAAGCTGACCTTCGCGACCCCGACCTTGCCCTCCTGTTGCAAGGCTTCGCGCAACAACGCGTAGGCCTTCGCCCCGGTTTCTTCGGGCACCAGGTAGTAGGACTTCTTGTACATCATCGGATCGATCTCCTGGAGATCGACGAACTGGACGATGTCGATGGCGCGCGAGGATTCGACCGGGACGGCATCGAAGTCGTCATCGGTGAGGACGACGTACTTGTCCTTCTCGTACTCGTAGCCCTTCACGATCTCTTCGTAGGGGACCTCTTCGCCGTCGATGGAACAGGTTCGCTTCATCCGGATCCGCCCACCATCCTGCGCGTGGAGCTGGTTGAAGCGGAGCGTCTTCTCCTCCGTGGCGGGATAGACGCTCACGGGGATGGTCACCAGCCCGAAGCTGATGGCACCTTTCCACATTGCTCTCGGCATCTCGGTCCCCTCTTGAACGTTCGGCGCAGGGGCCTCACCCTGCGGGAACGCGATTCTAGCCCAGGCAAGTGACATGGCGGGCTAGCATCCCCCAATGCCGGCGAAGAGGCGGGGCGGCCCCGCGTTCACCGTGGAGTTCCCGCGTCCGCTCAAGGCGCGCCGCGACGGCGACACCTGGTGGTTCGAGATAGACGGCCGCGAACTCCGGCTGTCCAACCTGACCAAGCCCTATTGGCCCCAGGGGATCACGAAGGGTGACCTGCTCGCCTACTACCTGAACGCCGCCGACCTCATCGTGCCGCACCTGGCCGGCCGCCCGCTCACCATGAAACGCATGCCCGATGGGATCGATGGCCCGTTCTTCTATGAGAAGACGGCGCCTGCCCACACCCCCGACTGGATCGAGCGTTGCCAGGTCCACAGCGATGATGCGAAGGGCGGTCAGATCGACTACCTCATGGT
>JAYVBZ010000342.1:0-5172 GCA_043750215.1 Actinomycetota bacterium | reverse complement strand
GAGCTGACCGAAGTCGACGCCTGAGTGGAGGTTCACGGTATTGCCCGGCGCGTCGTCGCCGAGTTCGTCGGGACGGCGTTCTTGCTCGCCGCGGTGATCGGCTCCGGGATCGCGGCCTCCCGTCTCAGTCCGAACGACCCTGGCCTGCAGCTCTTCGAGAACGCCGCCGCGACCGCCGCCGCACTCATCGCGATCATCCTCGCGCTCGGCCCGGTCTCGGGCGCGCATCTCAATCCCGTGATCACGCTCGTGGACTGGGTGCTGGGCGGGGTTCACCGCGCGGAGGCCTTCGCGTACATCGGCGCGCAGGCGCTCGGCGCGGTCACCGGGGTGGTTGTCGCCAACCTCATGTTCGGACTCTCGGCGGTGCAGATCTCGCATACGCCGCGCAGTGGCGGCGGCCTCTGGCTCGGGGAAGTGGTGGCGACCCTTGGGCTCGTGCTGGTCGTCTTCGGGGTCGTTCGGTCGCGGAGAGCGAGCGTCGCACCCTTCGCGGTTGGGGCGTACATCGCAAGCGCGTACTTCTTCACCTCCTCCACGAGCTTCGCGAACCCGGCGATCACGCTCGCACGCACCCTGTCGGATACGTTCGCCGGGATCGCGCCGGGATCGGTAGCCCCGTTCGTCGTCGCGGAGTTGGCCGGATGTGTCGCTGGAGCAGCCCTCGTCCGGTTCCTGTTTCCGGGTGTGGGTGAAGACGCGGCCGACGCCATCCTTCCGCATCCCCACCAGGATGCAGGCGCTCCGACTTCGGTCGCCTAACCGGTACGCTTTCGGCCCATGGGACGACTCTTCGGTACCGACGGTGTTCGCGGCATTGCCGGCGAGGGCTTGACCGCAGAACTGGCCGGGAACCTGGGTCGAGCCGCCGTGGAAGTTCTGGGGCGTCATGGTGAAGGATCGCCGACCTTCGTGGTGGGCCGTGATCCTCGCGAGTCGGGTGAGTGGCTCGAGGACGCTCTGGTGGAAGGGATCAGGTGTGCTGGCGGTGACGTGATCCTGGCGGGCATCGAACCCACGCCGGCTATCGCCTTCCTCACCACCGACCTGGGTGCGGCATCCGGGGTCGTTATCAGCGCCAGCCACAACCCGCCCGAGTACAACGGCATCAAGTTCTTCGCGGGCAACGGAATGAAGCTGGCAGACGAACTCGAGGACGAGATCGAGGCGGCGCTCGCGGACCCGCCCGGCGGCGACCACCCGACCGGGCGCGTGCTTGCCGCCGGCGATAGCCGCGACCGCTACGTCCAGCACATCCTCGCTGCAGCGCAGGCTCCGTTGGATGGGATGAGCGTTGTGGTGGACGGTGCGAACGGCGCTGCCAGCCTCCTGGCCCCCGAGATCCTTCGGCGCCTGGGTGCGACCGTGCATGCCATCAACGTCGAGCCTGATGGCACGAACATCAACTTGGCCTGCGGTGCGCTCTACCCCGAGGTGGTCGCCGCCGAGGTCGTCCGCCTGGGCGCCGACGCCGGGCTCTGTTTGGATGGAGATGCCGACCGAGCGCTGTTCTCGGACGCGCAGGGGATGTTCGTTGATGGAGACCAGGTGCTCGCAAGCTGCGCGGTGGCCATGGCAGCAGCCGGAACGCTGACGCACAACACCGTGGTGAGCACCGTGATGGCGAACCTCGGGTTCTACGTCGCGATGCGCGAAGCGGGGATCGAGGTCGTGGCCGCCAAGGTGGGGGACCGCTACGTCCTGGAAGAGATGCTCCGTGTGGGCGCGGTGTTGGGCGGCGAGCAGTCCGGGCACGTGATCTTCCGCGAGCAGGCGACCACGGGGGACGGCCTCCTGACCGCGGTTCGTTTCCTCAGCCTGGCAGCTCGAACGGGCGTGTCCGTCCGGGAACTGGCTTCGGTGATGCGACGGTATCCGCAGGTCATGATCAACGTACGTGTGATGAACCGCGATGCCGTGGGTGATGCCGCGGGGGTTTGGGCCGCCGTTCGGGCAGCCGAGGATGCACTCGGTTCGGCCGGCCGCGTGCTGGTCCGACCCTCTGGCACCGAGCCACTGATCCGGGTGATGGTCGAAGCTGAATCGCAGGACGCTGCCATGGCTCATGCGGAAACGATCGCCGCCGTCATCACGGCCGAACTTGCCTCCTGACCTGCGACGATACCTGGCTGGAGACCGCCTGCTGCTAGGCTCGGTCCATGTGTGGGATCGTCGGCTACGTAGGGCCTAAGCAGGCGCTGCCCATCGTCATCGAAGGCCTCCGGCGGCTGGAATACCGGGGGTATGACTCGGCGGGGGTCGCGGTAGCGGGCCCCGGCTTGTCGGTGGTGAAACGTGCGGGCAAACTCGCCGAACTCGAAGCGGCGTTGCAGGAAGGAGTCGCACCCGCTGGGACCGTGGCGATGGGACACACCCGTTGGGCTACCCACGGCGCACCGAACGACCGCAACGCGCACCCGCACATGGACTGCGGGCACCGTATCGCCGTCATCCACAACGGCATCATCGAGAACTTCCAATCCCTGCGGGCGCGGCTCGAGAAGGACGGTCACACGCTGCTTTCTGAAACCGACACCGAATGCATCGCCCATCTCATCGAAGAGAAGGTCCGCGACGCGGAGCCTGGGGCCAGTCTCGCTGACAGCGTGCGGGCAGCCGTTCGTGAACTGGAAGGTGCCTTCGCGCTGGTGGTGCTCGGCGAAGACCAGCCCGGCACCTTGGTGGGAGTGAAGGTGTCCTCGCCCCTCATCGTGGGGATCGGTGATGGTGAGTCCATGCTCGCCTCCGACATCCCCGCCGTCCTTGACCTCACGACGACGGTGATACCGCTCGAAGAGGGCCAGGTGGTCCAGATCACCGCCGATGGGGCGGTGTTCACCGATCTGGAGGGGCGTCCCGTGAGTCCCGAACCGATCACGGTCGATTGGAACGTCGCGCAAGCGCAGAAGTCGGGGTTCGAAGACTTCATGCTCAAGGAGATCTACGAACAGCCCAGTGCCATCCGCGACACGTTGGTAGGCCGGGTCCTGGATGGCCACCTCACCATGGACGAACTCCGCATCAGCGACGATGTCCTGCGAGAGGTGAGAAAGGTCTTCGTGGTGGCCTGCGGCACCGCGTTCCATAGCGGCTTGGTCGCGAAGTACGCCATCGAACACTGGACCCGGCTACCGGTGGAGGTCGAGATCGCCAGTGAGTTCCGTTACCGGGACCCCGTGCTGGGACCCGACACCCTCACCGTCGCGGTCTCCCAGAGCGGTGAAACGATCGACACGCTCGAAGCCGCCAGGCACGCCGGCCGCCAGGGGTCGCAGGTGATCGCGGTCACCAACACCGTGGGATCTTCGCTGGCTCGAGAGGCGGACGGCGTGTTCTATACGCACGCCGGCCCCGAGATCGGTGTCGCCGCAACGAAGACGTTCGCCACGCAGATGGTGAGCCAGCATCTCCTGGCCCTGTACTTGGCGCAGGTCCGCGGGACCATGTTCCCCGAAGAGATCTCGGAGATCCTCGCGCGCCTGAACGAACTCCCCGACCAGGTCCAACAGACCATCGACGAGCTTGATCCGATCTGCCGCGATGTCGCCGCACGATATGCCCGCGCGCGCGACTTCCTGTTCATCGGCCGTCACACCGGCTATCCGGCGGCCCTGGAGGGAGCGCTCAAGCTGAAGGAGATCAGTTACATCCATGCCGAGGGCTACCCCGCAGGTGAACTGAAGCACGGTCCGATCGCGCTGGTCGAACCCGGCGTGCCCGTGGTCGCCATCGCGACGAAGTGCCACATCTACCCCAAGATGCTGTCGAATATCCAGGAAGTACGCGCGAGGGGCGCTGAAGTCATCGCCGTGGTCACGAAGGGCGACGTGGATGCAGCCAAGCTGGCCGACCATGTCCTGGAGGTCCCCGAGACGCCAGAGCTCCTGAGTCCGGTGGTGGTAACCGTTCCGCTGCAGCTCCTCGCCTATCACATCGCGAAGGAGCGGGGCTGCGATGTGGACCAACCCCGCAACCTCGCGAAGTCCGTCACGGTCGAATAGCGCCGGGTCCGGCCCATTCCTGCCTCGGCCTACAATCTCCCGGTGGAGATCCTTGGCCTCGGGGTAGATATCTGCGAGATCGCGCGCATGGAGCGGGCGCTCGAACGCCATCCCACCATGAAGGAACGGGTGTTCACCCCTGAGGAGATCGCCTACTGCGATGCGAAAGCGCGGCCGGCTGAGTCCTACGCCGGTAGGTTCGCTGCGCGCGAGGCCACGATCAAGGCGTTGGGCGGCTATCCCGGCAGACGCTGGCAGGACATCAGCGTGGCCCGGCATCCGAGCGGAGCGCCGAAGATCTGGTTGACGGGCAATGCCAAGAGCAAGGCCGACCGTCTCGGCGTGACAGCCGTGCTGGTCACGACCACACATGAGAAGACGAACGCCGTTGCGTTCGCGATCGCGGTCGGGGAGCAGTCGTGAAGCCCGTTCTCACGCCGGCACAAGCGGTCCAGTTGGACCGCGCGGCGCAGGACCAGGGGATCGGCGCTGACGTCCTCATGGAGCGGGCGGGGCGAGCGTTGGCACGTGCGGTGCTGGATCTTACCGGCGGCGCGTACGGCCGGCGGGCGGTGATCGTCTGCGGGAAAGGGAACAATGGTGGAGACGGGTTCGTGGCCGCGCGTCACCTCGGGCGAGCGGGTGTAGGCGTCCGGGTCCACGTGATCGAGGAGCCGGGACCGGGGATCGCGCGCGAGAACCTGGAGCGCGTCCGAGGGGAGACCGCCGCCCGCGTGACCTCGTTCTCGCCGGGCCGGCTCGCCAGGGACCTCACCAAGGCGGATGTTGCCATCGATGCGATCTTCGGTACGGGCTTCCACGGTGAGGCCGTGGATGGTTGGGCCTCCGCGATCGACGAACTCAACGTTTCCGGCGTTCCGGTCGTTGCCGCCGACATCCCCTCTGGCGTCGATGGGACCTCGGGGGCCGCTGAGGGGAGCGCGATCCGCGCGCAACTCACGGTCACCTTCGGGGTGGCCAAGACCGGGGTCCTCCTCATGCCCGGAGCGGAGCTCGCGGGGGACGTCCGAGTCGTGGATATCGGTTATCCGGCCCAGCGCATCCACGCCGATGTGTTCCTGAGCGAGCCGGAGGATGTGGCCGCCGTCCTGCCCGAGCGAGCCGCGGACACGCACAAGCGCGCCAGCGGCCATCTGGTCGTGGTGGCTGG
>JAYVBZ010000341.1:0-3361 GCA_043750215.1 Actinomycetota bacterium | reverse complement strand
TAGTTCTCGGTGATCGTCTTCCAGTTGGCCTTGATGATGTACTCGTGGCGCGCCGCAACGAACATGCGCTCGGGTTCCCACGGCATGATCAGACCCTCTAGGTTCCCGACCCACTGGTCGAACGAGGGCGCTTCTCCCGACGCGTTCACGAAGACCCAGCCGTGCCACTCTTGTACCCGCGCCGCCATCAGCGGATAGTCCGCTTTGTCGAACCCCGCCACCTCGCCGAAACGAGGTGCGCCGTTAAGTCTTCCGTCCAGGCCGTAGACCCACGCGTGATACGGGCACTTGATGGCTCGGAGCTTGCGGCTGGTCCCAGGCTCCAGCAACTCGTGTCCGCGGTGACGACAGGTGTTGTAGAACGCGTTGAGGCGCCCGTCCAGGTCGCGCACCAAGAGGATCCCTTCGCTGCCGATCCGGACCGCCTTCTGGTCACCGGGTTCGTTCAGCTCGTCGGTTCGTCCGATGCACACCCAGCCGTCCTCGAAGAAGTGCTGGACCTCCCAGTCGAACACGGCTTGCGAGGTGTAGGCCTCGGCAGGGAGCGTCTTGCTTCCGTCAAGGCCCTGGCCCAGCGCGGGGCGGAGTTTCTCGTAGGCGATCGGAGCACTGGACACGCGTGAAACCTCCTGGGGATCAACCCGCCAACCGACGGCTGTTACGGTCGCACGGACCGGGTGGCGGGATGCACGAACGGTAGCATCGACCGCGCCCGGATCGGCGCGACCTCCTTGACTATCGGTCAACCGAAAGTGACCCTAAGCGGTCGAAGCCGCAAAGACGCGGACGCCCTCCACGAATGTCTGCTGCACCCGGGCCTCGGCGATCTCCCCTACCGGATGGGCGAACACGTTGCGGTCGAGCACCGCGACGTCGGCGAATTTGCCGGGTTCGATAGAGCCGGTCACGCCCTCGAGGTGATTAACGTAGGCCGAGCCCATCGTGAAGGCGCCGATCGAAGTCGGCAGGTTCAGGCGTTCGTCGGGGATGAAGACCTGGGAGTTGTCATTGCCGTAGAGGTACTGAGGTGCCATCTGCCGGTTCACAGCCACGTGGATCTCCTCGATGGGGTCGGGCGTGGACACACTCCAGTCGCTTCCCATCGCGAGCACGGCGCCCGATCTGACCAAGCTCGCGAACGGGTATTGCCAACCCGCTCGCTCCTCCCCCAGGAACGGGATGGTGAGATCGTCCATCTGGCCTTCGTGTGCGGCCCAGAGCGGCTGCGCGTTCGCCACCGCACCGAGTGAGCGGAAACGCGGGATATCGTCCGGATGCACGATCTGCAGGTGTGCCAGGTGGTGACGCTGGTCGTTCATCCCGTTCGCTGTGCGGGCGGCTTCGATCGCGTCCAGGGACTCCCTGACCGCCCTCTCCGCAAGCGCATGGAAATGAACCTGGAAGCCCTCCGCGTCCAGGCGGGTCACCACTTCCTTCAAGAACTCGGGCTCCACGAACGAGATCCCGCGGTTCTCGGTCGGCTTGCCGTCCACCCCGAAGTAGGGGTCAAGAACCGCGGCTGTGAAGTTCTCGCAGACGCCGTCCTGCATGATCTTCACGCTGGTGGCAGCGAAGCGCCCTGCGGAGCCGCGTTCGCGCTGAGCCATGAGATCCTCGACCTGCTCCAGCCCGCGATTACGGTCCCACCACAGGGCGCCGACCACTCGTGCGGTGAGCGTCCCGTCCCCGGCCGCCCGCAGATAGGTGTCCAGGTTATCGGCCCAGCCGAACGTGCCGATGATGGCGTCTTGCCACGCCGTGACCCCCAGCGAATGCAGGTACTCCTGCCCTTTGAGTAACCCGTCGTGGCGTTCTTGCAGAGTGGGGTGGGGCGCTAGGCGTTCGACCAGATCGCCGGCGCCCTCGTGCAGCGTGCCAGAGGGCTCGCCGTCTGGCGTCCGTTCGATCCGGCCGTCTTCGGGATCAGGTGTGTCCTTCGTGATCCCCGCCGCCTCTAACGCACGCGAATTCACCCACACACCATGCCCGTCTCGGTTGGGTAGATACACGCAGCGGTCGGGAACGATCGAGTCAAGGAGCTCCTTGGTGGGGGTCCCTCCCGGGAACACATCCATGGACCACCCTCCGCCCATGATCCATTCCCGGTCGGGGTTGGCCGCAGCGTAGGATCTGATCGCCCCCAGATACTCATCGAGGGAATGCAGGTTGTGAAGATCGCAGGTGAGTATGTCCAGCCCGCCGCCCACGGGATGGATGTGGGCATCCTGGAACCCCGGCACCAGGAGTCCGCCATGAAGGTCGACGACCTCGGTGCCGGCACCCCGCAGGTCGATGATGTCATCTCGCGTCCCGACAGCCGTGATCCGTCCACCCTTCACTGCGACGGCCTGCGCCCAACTGCGAACGCCGTCCACGGTGTAGACGTCGCCGTTGACGAAGATCAGGTCTGCTGCGGATCCGTTAGCGGTCATCGCTCCCCCACGCTCGAGTGACCGCAGCATACCCATCGAGCGCTCCGTCGCCCGGGCGGCTCAGGCCAGCGCGACCAGATCCAGTAAGCCGTCGTCCCAGTAGTCCAACTGCCCTTCGGGCATCATCAGCACCCGTTCCGGCGCAAGCGCTTCCACGAACTCGGGATCGTGGCTCACGATGATCATCGCCCCCGGCCAGTCCTGCAGGGCCTCCGCGATCGCCATCCGCGAGGGCGGGTCCAGGTTGTTCGTCGGTTCGTCGAGCAGGAGCAGGTTCTTCCGTCCGGCGACGAGTTGTGCGAGGGCGAGCTTCGTCTTCTCCCCACCCGAGAGCGTCCCGGCGTCCTGGAACGCGATGCCCCCTGACAAACCGAACATCCCAAGGAGCCCCCGTAAAGTCTGGTCGTCCGCGCCGGAGGCTTGGCGCATGTGCGTGAGCACATCCACCCCGTCCTGCAGCCCCTCGTGCTCCTGCGCGTAGTACCCCAACTCCGCTCCGTACCCAAGGTCGAATGAACCGGTGTCGGCTGCCGACTGCCCGGCCAGGATCCGGAGCAGACTGGTCTTCCCGGCGCCGTTCAACCCCATTACCAAGAGCCGCTCTGAGCGACCAACCGAGAAGTCGACATCCGCGAATACCGCGGGGCCTCCGTAGGACTTCGAGAGGTCGGTTGCGGTCAGCATGGTCTTGCCGCAGTGCGGCGGGTCAGGGAAACGGAACTTGAAGGTTCGTTCGCGGGTCGGTCCCGTCACCTTCTTCGCTTCGAGCCTCACCCGGCGGGTGTCGATCGTCTTCGCCTTTCGCGCGCGCTTCGCGGTTTGCCCGCGCATGGAGTCGGCAAGTGTCTTCAACCTCTGGATCTCTTGCTGTTGGCGGCCCGCGAGCGCGGTCAAACGGATCTCGTCCTTCGCGCGGGCGTCGCGGTACT
>JAYVBZ010000340.1:0-1594 GCA_043750215.1 Actinomycetota bacterium | reverse complement strand
GCCCTGGAGACCCGTTGCAGCACTATGCGCATGAGAGAGTCGGCATCTAGCTGGGCACAACCCGGTACGCGTCGTACACACCCTCGACGCGCTTGACCGCGGCGAGCACGCTCGATAGGTGCGCGATGTCGGCCATCTCGAAGGTGAACCGAAGACGAGTGATGCGGTCACGCCCCGTGGAGGAGTTCGCGCCCAGGATGTTGACGTGACTGTCCGAGAGCACCGTGGCTACATCGGAGAGTAGGCGCGTCCTGTCGAGTGCCTCTACTTGGATGGCCACGGTGAACGAGGTCGGCTTACCCTCCGACCACGTGACCTCGATGATCCGCTCCGGTGCCTCCTGGAGGGACTTCACGTTCGGGCAGTCTGTTCGGTGGACGCTGACCCCTTGGCCCTTCGTCACGAATCCTAGGATCTGGTCCCCCGGCACGGGAGTGCAGCAGCGCGACAACCGAACCCAGACATCCGGCAGTCCCTTCACCACGACGCCTTGATCGATCTCCTGCTTGCCGCCGATCCTTACGGGCCGAGCCAGCGGCACATCCGTCACGTCTTCCTCAGAATGCCCGGTCAGGAGCCGCGAGACCCGGGCCACCACCGACTGCGGCGACACGTGTCCCTCCCCCAGCGCCACGTAGAGCTCCTCCAGCTTCGCGTACTTCAGCTCGAGGGCTACCTGACGCAGCGTGTCCTCCGTGGCCAGGCGCTTGAACGGCAGGTTCTGCTTGCGCATCAGTTTTTGGAGTGCGTCCTTGCCTTGGTCCAAGGCGTCCTCGCGTCGGCCTCGCGTGAACCACTGCCGGATCTTGGAACGCGCGCGCGGCGTCTGGACGAACTGCAGCCAATCCTGGCTGGGCCCTTCGCCTTGCGCCTTCGAGGTAAGGATGTCTACCGTGTCACCGGTCCGGAGCTCGTAGTCCAGCGGGACCAGCTTTCCGCCAACCTTGGCGCCGACCGTTCGATGGCCGACCTCCGTGTGGATGGCATAAGAGAAGTCCACCGGCGTTGCACCCAGCGGCAGGTTCATCACGTCGCCCTTCGGCGTGAAGACGAAGACCCGGCCTCCTGAGAGGTCGATCTTCAGCGAGTCCATGAATTCGCGCGGATCGGCCATGTCCTTCAGCCAATCCATCATCTGTGAGAGCCATGCCAGGTCGGCAGCCTCGCGACGCTCCTTCGGCCCCTCCTTGTAGCGCCAATGCGCGGCGATGCCATACTGCGCCGTTCGGTGCATATCCCGGGTACGGATCTGGATCTCGAGGATCTGCCCTCCAGGACCGACCACGGTGGTGTGTAACGATTGGTACATGTTCGCCTTGGGCATCGCGACGTAGTCCTTGAAACGCCCGGGCACGGGTTTCCACAGCGCGTGCACGGAGCCCAGGGCGCCGTAACAATCCCGGAGCGATTCCACCTGGATCCGGATCCCGACCAGGTCGAAGATCTCGTTGAACTCCTTGCCGCGGATCACCATCTTCTCGTAGATGGAGTAGAGGTGTTTCGGACGACCGTCGACGTCAGCCTTGATCCCCAGCTCCTTCAACTTCGTCCGCAGCGATCCCGTCACCTCGGCGATGAGCGCCTGGCGTTCCCC
>JAYVBZ010000339.1:0-1821 GCA_043750215.1 Actinomycetota bacterium | reverse complement strand
CCGCGGTTCCCTAAGAATTGGAAGCCGAGCTCAGAACGCGCCCATTCCAGTAGACCGTCAGGTCTTGGCAGCCAGAGAGTCGAGCGTCCTCCCCTACATTCGCCACCTTGCTCGTGTTGAAGAGGTTACGGGTTATGTAACGGGCGTCGTACTCGCTGCGAGCCATCGGCTCCGTGGAGACGATGAGTTGCCCATAGCGGCCGTTGGTTTCATACGCACACGCCACCCTGTTGCTGGGCCCCGGACTCAAGAAGTCGGCGGCCGTTAGCTCGCGCACCTGGGTAACGGCGCCCGGCAATGTTGATTCGACCAGACTTCGGGGCAGCAAGGAGCAGGCGTCGAGTGACGTTGTCCCGCCCGCCCCCGTCGGTGAAGGCCCTCCGGAGGGGGTGTTTGTCGAGGTACAGGCTCCCGCAAACATGGCGGCGGCCAAGACGGCGATGAGAGATGCGCGCGGCACGTCATCACCCTAGCTGAGGATGCCGGCGGGGTCGAAGGCCTCGTGCAGCCGAGCGGAGATGCCCGCGCCCCTCGCCGGCGCGTGCTCGCGCGGCACGGCCTCGCGACCGCGGACCAGCGTTGTCGTGCCCGACTCCGCCGCGGCCAGGCTTCGGATGGCGAGCAACGCGTCCGGGCGGGTGAGCGGGATCCAGGTCAGACCCACACCCGCGAGAGCGCGCCATCGGTCGGCCCCGCGCGCGACGGACGCGATCCTTGAGGGCGTGACCGCCACCTCGGCCAGGATCGGTGCCTCCGGCCAGAGTTCGTCGACGCGTGTCGGCGGCCGGTCCTGGTGGATCTCGAAACCGGTGGTTACCGCGCGCGCGGCCTCCGTCTGCTCCTCAACTTCCTCGGGCCATCCTTCCAGGAGCAGTTCGATGTGGTCGGGTTCGGCGATGACGGCCGCAGGTAACGGCACCGCGTTAAGGAGAGCTTCCGCCAAGGTCAGGCCTCCGCCGCCGGTGACCAGGGTGCGTCGGATCTTCGGACATGGTCGGACCTTGATCGCCACCTGGACGATCGCACCGAGCGACCCGAACGCACCCGTGGCCAATCGGTGCACGTCGAACCCGGTCACGTTCTTCACGGTCCGAGCGCCGGAGCGGATCAACCGCCCATCTCCGGTCACCAGTTCGAGTTCCACCACGCTGTCGCGACTCAAGCCGGTGCGAAGTCTGCGCATCCCGGACACGCCGGTGGCGATGACGCCACCCACGGTAGCGTCGGGGTGGGCATCCACCGGCCATTCCTGATCGCCGCCGGCCAGCAGCGACGTGAGGTCCCGGATCCGCATACCGGCCTCGACGACGGCCACCATCTCGGCAGGGTCATAGGCAACCACGTGATCGAGTTGCGTCATCCACAGTTCAGCGGCGGTCACCCGCGGTGTCGCGCGGCCTATGTCCTGGCGGCCACCCACGATCAGCGTCGGGGTTCCGGCGGAGGTGAGCGCCGCGAGCATCTGCGCGACATCGGTCTTCGAGTTCGGGTGCAGGACGTCCATCGTTCAGATCCACGACCCATCGGGGAGTGCGGCCGCGTCGGCCTCGGCGTCGCCGACACCGACGACACTGCTCTCCGCCGCGCTCGCCACCCGCGCGACCGCGTAGTCACCGCATCGTGCACCGTCAGGCAGCACCTTGAACGGGTTCATGCGGCCGTCCGGATCGAACGCTGCACGGATGCAGGCCTGTGCGTTCAGGTCGTCGGGCGTGAACACGAGCGGCATGAAGTCACGTTTCTCCAGGCCGATGCCATGCTCGCCGCTCAGCGCCCCGCCGGCATCGATACACAGGCGAACGATCTCCTCGCTCGCTCGCA
>JAYVBZ010000338.1:0-3371 GCA_043750215.1 Actinomycetota bacterium | reverse complement strand
GAGCAGCGGACTCATAATCCGTCGGTCGCAGGTTCGAGCCCTGCCCGCCCCACTCCATCTCGCAGGTCAGGGCTGGAGAACGACCTGATCACCGACGCGGACCCGACCGGGCTCCTCGACTTCGGCGTACATCCCGAACGGAAGACCCGTGCCTTCCTTCATACGTCCGCGTGAGGTCGCCAGCGCTTTGAGGGTCTCGAAGTCCTTCACACCGGTCGTTGGCGACTGCGTGGTGATAACACAGCGAGGGACCTGGCCACAGACGTGCACCGTGCTCTGCCCTATGCGGACCAGCCGCCCGTCCCATGTGTCTTCTTCGTAGGGCTCGCACCCGTCCAACTCGAAGAGCATCCGGAACCTACGCGAGTCGATATCACCTTCCGCCCCCCCTGCCCGCCCGAGCGCGGCCACCGACGCGCTCGAGACCATGGTGAGGTGATGCACGTCGCTCCCATCACCGGGCTGGTCCGTTCGAACCAGCCGCACGTCAATACCTGTGTAGTCGGAGAGCGAGTCGGCGAAGGGGCCGGCAACTACGTGTGACGGCACGAGCCGGCCATAGAAGTCGACCTCGATGGCCTCCTGGCCCGCTATCGCGCTCCCTTCCACCATCGCTGCGTCGGGGAACGTCAGGCCTAGGACCTCGCGAACCGGGTCGAAGAGGGCTCTGATCCGTTGCATCGGCCCGAACATCTCGGACGAGACCATCGCCCCTTCCGGGTTCACCATGAAGAAGAGACGGTTCTCAGGTACGCCGATGCCCGTGAGCGTGACCTCCTCAGGATGGGTCAGTGCCAGGCCCTTCACGGGCGTCACGTTCAGCCGAACGACGGATATCGCCACCAGTGAAAGGTACCGGATGGGGGTTTACCCAGGTCCCCACCCTGACATACCATCAGCTATCAGTGGATCCACCGATCCTCCAGTGTTCCCAGGAGAGCGGATGAGCGAGAAGATCTCACACGAAGCAGTTGTATCCAGCCTCATGGATCTCCAGGCCCGCCTGCGCGGCGATGGTGGTCAGGAGTCAGCCCACACGGCCGTCGTCACCGAAGAGACCCAGGAGTTGGTTCGGGTGCCGGAGGCCATGCCAAGCTCCGCGTTGTCCGCCGTAGAGGGCGAGGTCACCGTCGAACTGAACGCCGGGCAGGACCCCTTCCTTCACCTCCTGCCCGATGGTGGTAACGATGGGTACCTGGCCCCCGTCACGTCGTTGCATCCCGACGTGGTCGTGGCTGATAGCCGTCTCGCGGGCCTCTCGGAGCGCCTCAGCCGCTTGGAAGCTGAGCTGGAAGGCGTGATCGGCCGCATCGAGCACTTCACCGATCTTCAGCACTCGATCGACCAGCGTCTCCCCGACGCGGAGGAATAACCTCCGGCTGGTAGGTTCGGTCCTATGGTCCCGACACCGACGAAGGCGTCAGCAATCATCGCGTTCGGCACCCTTCGGCGGCTCCCATGAACACGCAGCTGCGCTCGCGGATATGGCTGGCAGCTTCGATCGTCGGCATCGCGACGGGTGGGATCTTCTACGCCCTCGGTTCCCAGGGCTCGACGGACATCGCGTGGGCCATCACTACGTGGATCGGGCTCCTTGCCCTGGTCTTGGGAACGGTGAAGGGACTACTGCGCCGGGAGGTTGGCGTCGATCTCATCGCGCTCTTCGCAGCTGCGGGGAGCCTTGCCCTTGGCCAATACCTGGCGGGCGCGGTCATCGCACTCATGCTTTCCAGCGGAGAGGCCCTGGAGAGCTACGCCGACGGTGTCGCCCGCCGCGAACTTTCCGCGCTGCTGGCCCGAGCGCCGCGGACCGTGACCAAGTACGAAGACGGGAAGCTGGTCACGCGCCCTATCGAGGATGTGCTGGCCGGCGACCGACTGTTCGTCAAGACCGGAGAGGTGATCCCGGTGGACGGGTTGGTTGGTTCGAACATCGTGCTTGACGAATCTGCGCTGACCGGGGAGTCGCGTCCTGTAGAGCGGGCCCTTGGTGATGTGGTTCGCTCGGGCGCCGTGAACGCCGGGCCTGCGTTCGACCTGCGGGCGATCGCGACCGTCGAGGCGTCGACCTACGCCGGCATCGTGCGTCTGGTGAAGGAGGCGGAGCAACAGAAGGCTCCGTCGGCCCGGCTGGCGGACCGTTACGCGGCGGTGTTCATCCCGGTCACATTGGTGATGGCCGGCGCGGCCTGGGCCATCTCGGGGGAGGCGATCCGCGGACTTTCGGTTCTGGTGGTCGCCACCCCGTGCCCGCTGCTGCTCGCCGTGCCTATCGCGATCGTGGGAGGCATCTCACGCGCCGCGAAGCGAGGCATCATCGTGAAGGGCGGCGGGGCGCTGGAAACGTTGGCCCGGGGAACGGTCCTGTTGTTCGACAAGACGGGCACGCTCACAGCGGGGGTTCCTCAGGTAGCCGACGTCGTTGGATTCGGTGACATGGACGGTGATGAACTCTTGCGGCTGAGCGCATCACTGGATCAGGTCTCCCCCCACGTGCTGGCGACTGCGATCGTTGGCGAAGCTCGGGGGCGCAAGCTCACGCTCGCCTTCCCCGAGGAGGTCGACGAGCGTCACGGCTCGGGGATCGAAGGCGTGGTAGATGGGCGGAAGGTGCGGCTGG
The DNA here is from genome assembly GCA_043750215.1 of Actinomycetota bacterium. Lineage (GTDB taxonomy): Bacteria > Actinomycetota > UBA4738 > UBA4738 > HRBIN12 > JANXVR01. The sequence goes on along the minus strand of JAYVBZ010000338.1, from coordinate 751 downwards.
GGAAGTCGGCCTATGCGACGGAGGGCGGGCCGCTCCCGACATCCGCGCGCGACGTTCGCCGGCGGACCGCGATGGACGGATCCTCGGCGGTGTTCGTTGCCGTGGACGGCCAGGTGGCGGGCGCGATCGTGATCGATGACCCGATCCGTCCCGATACCCCCCGGGTCATCCGGTCGCTACGGCGGATCGGGATCACGCGCGTGGTCATGGTCACGGGCGATCATCCCGACGTCGCGGAATCTGTTGGCGCCGCCCTCGGTGTGGACCGGATCCTCTCCGAGCGAGACCCGGCGGAGAAGGTTGATGCTGTGAAGGCCGAGCGGGCCGAAGGCATGACGATCATGGTGGGGGACGGATTGAACGACGCGCCCGCGTTGGCGGCCGCCGACGTGGGCGTCGCCATGGGCGCGCGCGGAGCGACCGCATCGTCCGAAGCCGCGGACGTCGTCCTGGTCGTCGATCGGCTGGATCGCTTGGTAGAGGCGATCTCCATCGCGAAACGTTCCCGTGCGGTGGCGATCCAGAGCGTGATCATGGGGATGGGACTGGCGTTCGGGTTCATGTTCCTCGGCGCTTTCGGGGTAGTAGGGCCGGTGGGTGGCGCGATCGTGCAGGAGTTCATCGATGTGGCCTCGATCCTCAACGCCCTCCGCGCGTTGCGAGGCCGCAAGGGTCGCGGGCGAAAGGGTCCCGCCACCGACGTGGCCGAGCGGTTCCGCGCCGAGCACAAGGAGTTCATGCCGGAACTGCA
>JAYVBZ010000337.1:0-1638 GCA_043750215.1 Actinomycetota bacterium | reverse complement strand
GGTCTTCCCCAGCGGTGGATCGCCGAGTCCGCCTACCGCGCTGAGCGGGAGATCGCGCAGGGAACCAGGCCGAAGGTGGGGGTGAACGTCTACGCCGATGACGCCGGCTCCCACGACCCCACGCCGACGTTGTTCAAGCTAGACCAGGGCACGGGAGAGCGGCAGATCGCGCGGACCGCCGGGCGCGTGGCTGGCCGCGACGCGCGGACGCATGCCGAGGCGATCGCGGTCCTGGACGTCGTCGCACGCGAAGGTGGCAACGTGATGCCGCCCTTGTTGATCGCGGCGCGGGCGGGTGCGACCGTCGGGGAGATGTCCGATGTGTTCCGTCACGCTTTCGGGGAGTTCCGGGAGCCGAACCCGTGGTGAGCGCCCCGCTCGCGGGGCTCCGCGTCATGGATCTCACGCGATTCGTCGCGGGCTCTCAGGCAACAGCTGCGCTGGCCGCTCTCGGCGCCGAGGTCATCAAGATCGAGGTTCCACCGGGTGGCGATCCCTACCGTGTGCAGGGGACCGAACGGATCGGGGACCAATCGGCGTTGTTCATGTCGCTCAACTCGGGCAAGCGAAGCGTCGCACTGGACATCCGTTCACCTGTTGCGTCCGGCGCCATCGAGCGACTGCTCGCGAGTTCGGACTTCCTGGTGGAGAACTCGCGGCCGGGGAGCCTCGCCGGCCATCGCCTGGACTGGCAGTCCGTCCACGCGCGCCATCCCTCGCTCGTGTACGGGTCCATCTCTGGCTACGGTGACGTTGGTCCCGACGCGTCCCGCGGTGGGTTCGACCTAACGCTGCAGGCCGAGAGCGGCGTGATGAGCGTCACCGGCAGTCCCGACTCCGGGCCGGTGAAGGTAGGGGCGCCGGTGCTGGATGTCGGGGTCGGATTCAGCTGCGCACTTGGCCTGCTGGCCGCGCACATCGAGCGGTTGAACACCGGGCAAGGTCGCCACGTCTGTTCGTCTCTGCTCGAATTCGCGCTGGCGGGGCTCGGCACACTCGCGGCGGGCTATTTCGTATCGGGCGAAGTGCCGGGGCTGCTGGGCACTCACTCTCCGACGTTCGCTCCCTATGGCGGCTTCCGCACCTCGGATGGGTGGATCGTCCTCGCAGGTGCCGGCTCCGAAGATCTGTGGGCGCGTTGTTGTCGCGTGCTGGGGGTCGAAGACCTGGTCTTGGATCTGCGATTCGTTGATAACGCATCGCGGGTTCTACACCGCGACGAACTCACTGAGCGTTTCGAAGAGGTGCTTACGAGGCGGACCAGCACCGAATGGATCCGCGCACTTGAGGCCGAAGGCGTGCCAGCTTCACAGGTTCGCGATCTCTCACAGGTGTTCGACGGACCTCAGCCGGAGGCGCTGGGCTCCGTGCAGGAGCTCATGCATCCCCAGGCAGGCCGGTATCGCGTCGTCGGGGCCCCGATCCGCATCGACGCTGAAGCGCTTCCCTATCCGTGTCCCGCGCCATCCCTAGGCGCCGACACGCGAGAGGTGCTGATCGGCGTGGGATTGAGCGACGTGGATGTCGACCAGCTCGTGGTCGCAGGAGTAGCGATCGCATCATGAATGATCGCGCACAGACCTTTGCGAGCGTGGTCGTGTCGCGGACCGCTGAGATCACCGTCATCCCGGCCCCTAC
>JAYVBZ010000336.1:0-2989 GCA_043750215.1 Actinomycetota bacterium | reverse complement strand
AGCATGAGACGGCGGTGTGGCCCCGAGCCGTGCTCGCGGTTCCTGCCGTGGGTGTCCTGGTTCTAGGGGTCTTCCCGGGGGTCATCCTTCGAGCTATCGACGCGGCATCGGTTCTGAGATGGTGAGGCGATGAGCAGGCGAGTGATCCCCGGGCTGGAGGCGCCGGACGCCATCCTGGAGGCCGCGGTGCGCGGCCGGTTGGACCGCGTCGAGGAAGCCTTGAGCAAGGCGGTGGCGGCGGACTCCGACCTGCTGGCCGAGACCGCCCGCTACCTCTTGCAGGCGGGCGGCAAGCGCTTCCGTCCCATGCTGGTCCTGCTCGCCGGTTACTTCGGTGATCCGACCGATCCTCGGTTGATCCACGGCTCGGTGGCTATCGAGGTCACCCACGTGGCCACCCTCTATCACGACGACGTCATCGACGAGGCGGACTCTCGCCACGGCGTGCCGGCCACCAACGTCCGGTGGAACAACACCGTGGCGATCCTCACCGGGGATTTCCTCTTCGCCAAGGCCTCGGAACTCTCTGCCGATCTGGGTCCGGACGTCTGTCGGCTCCTGGCCCAGACCATCGCTGTCCTGTGCGACGGTCAAGTCAGGGAGTTGGAGGCCTCCGGCAAGCTCGACCAGACCGAAGAGCGCTACATGGAGATCATCCGGCGCAAGACCGGCGCGCTCATCGCCACTTCGTGTCGCCTTGGCGGCATGCTCTCGGACGCATCGAACGAGCACATCGAGATCCTCACGGAGTTCGGAGAATCCCTGGGCCTGGCGTTCCAGCTCTCCGACGACGTGATGGACTTCACCGCAACCCAGCTGGAACTTCAGAAGGAGCCTGGACAAGACCTGAAGGAAGGCGTCTACACGCTGCCGCTCCTGCACGCCCTCCACGGCCCCCATCGAGACGAACTGGTCCGGATCCTCTCCCTAGAGGCGCCCGAGGCAAAGCTCCTGGATACGGCGGTCCAACTCGTCGCGGACGGAGGCTCGATCCAGCATGCGCGCGCGGCCGTGACCGCGGAAGTGAACCGCGCCACCGCCCTGGCGCGCAAGCTTCCCAAGGGCCCTGCCCAGCACGCGCTGATCCAGCTCTCGATGTTCCTGGCTGCGCGCTGCGGAGCGGAGCAAGGCCCGTGACCTCTGCTGCTAGAATCCGCGCCCGGGAAGCTGATGACTGACTATTACCAGTCTTATGGGGTTGTCCTCGCGGTCGTCATCGCCGGCGCCGCGCTGGTGGCCGTCGCCTTCGGCGCCGGCCGGCTCATCGCTCCCCATCATCCGACCTATAGCAAGCTGACCACCTACGAATGCGGGATCGACCCGGTGGGTCAGAACTGGTCTCAGAGTCAGGTCCGCTACTACGTCTTCGGGTTCTTGTTCGTCATCTTCGACGTTGAATCGGTGTTCCTGTTCCCCTGGGCCCGGGTGTATCTGACGCTTGGAACTTCGGCCGTGGTGGAGATGGGCATCTTCATCGCCATCCTGGCCACGGGCCTCCTCTACGCCGGACGCAAAGGGGTACTCAGATGGGCGTGATCGTCGAGAAGACCTCCATCGCCAAAGTCCAGCCCGTGAAGTTCATCTTGAATTGGGGGCGGCGGTATTCGCTGTGGGTCATGAACTTCGGTCTGGCGTGTTGTGCCATCGAGTTCATCGCGGCTTCCACGTCCAAGAACGACTTCATCCGCCTGGGCGTCATCCCGTTCGCGCATGGGCCGCGACAGGCAGACCTGCTGGTGGTTGCGGGCACCCTCACCGACAAGATGGCCCCCGCTCTCAAGCGGGTCTACGACCAGATGCCCGAGCCGAAGTACGTTATCTCGTTCGGATCCTGCTCCAACTGCGGGGGCCCGTACTGGGATAGCTACTCGGTGACCAAGGGCGTCGACCAGATCGTGCCGATCGACGTCTACGTGCCCGGCTGCCCGCCGCGCCCGGAGGCGCTCCTGCACGGCATCATCAAGCTGCAGGAGAAGATCAAGGACGAGGACATCCAGGAGAAGTGGCTTGCCAACACGCCAGCTGGCTCCTGAGGACATCGAGGCTCGTCTGCGTGCGCAGTTCGGCGATGACGTCACCGATATCGCCGTGCAGCACGGCCACGCTGTCGCTACCGTGACGGCCACTCGCTATCACCATGTCATCACGTTCTTGCGCGACGAACCCGACTTCGGATTCGACTATTGCGACTTCACCTCCGCGGTCGATTGGGGTGACACCGGTATGGAGGTCATCACGCATCTGTTCTCGACATCGGCGCACCACAATGTTCGCGTCAAGGTGAAGCTGCCCGCAGACGCGTTGACGTTGCCCACCATCTCCGATCTCTACGCGACGGCCGACTGGCACGAGCGCGAAACCACCGAGATGTTCGGGATCACGTTCGTCGGGCACCCGCAGCCGGTGAAGCTCCTATTGGCCGAGCCGTTCGAAGGACACCCGCTCCGTAAGGACTTCACCTTGATGACCCGCGAGGCCAAACCGTGGCCGGGGGCCGTCGAGGGCGAGGAGGACGAAGACGAGTGATCCTCGCTCTCGCCCACACGGGCCAGTCCGTGGTCAACGACTGGTTCTCCAACGTATGGCTGGTGGTCATCATCAAAGCCGTTGCCGTGCTGGGGTTCTTCCTGGTTGCCCCCTTGATGGTCGGCTATCTGGAGCACAAGGTTCTCGCACACATGCAGTCTCGGGTAGGACCGATGGAGGCCGGCGGCTTCCACGGGTGGGCGCAACTCGTCGCCGACGGTGTGAAGTTCATCCAGAAGGAGGACATCATCCCGGCAGCGGCGGACCGGAGCGTGTTCTCCCTGGCGCCGGCCGTTTCGATGATCCCCTACATCGTGGTCATGGTGGTCATCCCGTTCAGTCCCACCGTTTTCGCGCTGAACTTGGATATCGGCATCTTCTTCGTGATGGCGATGGGGTCGGTCTCGGTGATCGGCGTCCTCATGGCCGGCTGGTCCAGCGCGAACAAGTTCTCGCTGATCGG
>JAYVBZ010000335.1:0-10208 GCA_043750215.1 Actinomycetota bacterium | reverse complement strand
TCACCGACCGGTATCCCATCGCCGGTCACCACGTTGAAGACGCCTGCCGGGTAGAGGTCGGCGGCAAGCTCGGCGAGTTTGATGGCCGTGAGCGGCGTGAGCTCTGAGGGCTTCAGGACGACCGTGTTGCCGGTGGCGAGCGCCGGGCCGATCTTCCAGATGGCCATCATCAGTGGGTAGTTCCATGGGGCGATAAGTCCTGCGACCCCGATCGGCTCGCGCCGGACCATCGACGTGAAGCCGGCCATGTACTCGCCCGTGCTGCTGGCGCCCATGGTTCGCGCGGCGCCTGCGAAGAACCGGAGGTTGTCGACGATCGGCGGGATCTCCTCCGACATCGTGACCTCGTAGGGCTTGCCCACGTTCTCGGCCTCGATCCTGACCAGTTCCTCGGCGTTCTCCTCGATCCGGTCGGCAAGTTTGAGGAGCGCGAGCTGACGGTCCTTCGGCGTGGAGTCATACCACGACTCGAACGCGGTCTTCGCGGCGGCGATCGCCTTCTCGGCGTCCTCCGCCGTGCCTTCCTGCACGCTCGCGATCACTGCTCCCGAGGCGGGGCTGATGATGTCGCGGGTGCCGCCGTCCGACGAGTTGACCCACTCGCCGTTGATGAACATCTGGTGGCTGTCAGCCATGTCCCCTCCTCGAGGTCACGAACACCTGCGGATACCTGCTGAACCGAAGATCAGACCGGAAGTATGCCCCGATTCTCGCGATAAGGGCCACCCGACGCTTGGGCCATTGCCCGATGGGCATCTGTACGGGATGGACAAGCCTTCACAGGTCCGTGACGTGCAGTAAGCACCCGCGGGGAGCGGGCGCCGTTCTCGCAGGTCAGAGCGCGTTGGTCCACGCCTTCTCGCCCAGGCTGCCCTGGACCACGAGCCGACGGTACGGGAGTGGCATCGGCGGGCGAAAGCGGGCCCGCACGATGAGGCCCGCGCTGTCCCGCTCCGTGATCCATGCGTCTTCTTGCCGGTTACGGCCGTCCGCGCGGACGGCCCACCCCGTCTCGTAGCGAGACATCAGCACCACCGAGGCAGCCGGCGAGCAGTGAACCTCGACGGCGTCACCGTCCAGCTGGACGTCATGGATCACCGGCCCGCACGAGGCGTACGTCATGCCTGCGCGTAGCGCGTCCAGGAACGCAGCCTGGGATCGTTCGGGCGCCCGGACCATGGTCCACGCGCCACCGATATCGAAACCCGGATAGTGGCAGTCGTCGGTCGCGAACCCGAAGAAGCCCTTACCGGCTTCCAGGGTGAGGTCCCACATGTAGGAAGAATCGCCCCTGCCGTTCTCCCGCTCTGCGCTGGAATTGAACAGCTCGATGCCCTCGACGCTCTCGGCTTCCAGCAGAACCTCGAGCGGCAGGCCGCTCCAATACGGATGCGCGATGAACGACACGCCGCCCTGCGCCGCGATGTTCCGCCCGGCCGTGCTCAGATCGGGGAACGTCTTGAAGTGGTAGTTGTCGATGGGTCGCCACTCCGCCTTGTCGCCACCCGGATCCTGTGGGATGTCATCGATCCCGATGGCGAGGATCTCCGTGTAGCGGCCCTCACCAAGGGGATCCACGGCAAGCTCAGCGCCCGTGATCACCAGGAGTTGCTCGGTCGAAGGCTCCGAGGTGAGGGTCCAGTGGTCGGTGATGGCGCAGACGTCGAAGCCCATCCATTCGTGGTGACGAACGTGCGCGTCAGGATCCAGATCGCCGTCGGAGCGTTTCGTGTGGGTGTGCAGCGCGGACTTCAGCCAGACGCCGTCGACCTCGAAGGGATTGCTCACCGGCCGTTCCTTTCATCCGAAGTCCGGAGGCTACCTGCCGCTGTTGGGGCACACACATGACTGGTGCCCATGGGGCAACAGCGCGTCCGCCACTATCCTGTGGCCACGAAGGGAGGCAGCAGCCTCGATGCGAGAGACGGATTCTGCCGAGCGGGTGGTCGCCGTGTTGGACCGGCTCGCCGGCGCCCCGGAGGGATTGGGCGTCACCGACCTGGCGGCACAGCTCGGCATCCACAAGGCAACGGCCTCTCGGCTGCTCGGCACCCTGGCCCTGACCGGAGTGATCGAGCGCGACACCGCCACTCGCCGGTATCGGTTGGGTGCGCGCTTGGTGAGCCTGGCCGGCGCAGCGCTTGCGCGGTTGCCGGTGGTCAGCCAAGCTCGCCCGGAGCTGGAACATCTGGCCGCGGTCGCCGGGGAGACCGCCAACCTGGCCATCCTCGATGGGCGTCACGTGGTGTATGTCGACCAAGTAGTTCCGTCGCAGGCTGTGGTGATGGCGAGCTGGGTCGGGCGACGCAGCCCGGCGCATGCGAGCTCGAGCGGGAAGGTCCTCCTGGCCTTCAGCGATGAGGCCGTTCGCGAAGCCGTCCTGTCCGCGCCGCTGGAAAGGCTCACCCCTCACACGATCACCGACCCCGGACACCTTCGAACGCTGCTCCAGGAGACTCGGCGGCGCGGCTACGCGAGCGGCGTGGGCGAGCTGGAAGATGGACTCGTCACAGTGGCCGCGCCGGTGGTCGTGCAACAACGCGCGGTTGGCGCGGTGAGCCTCTCGGGCCCGAGCTTCCGCATACCTCCCCGGGATCAGCCGCACCTGGGACGGTTGCTCATCGAGGCCGCGGGCGCGATCAGCCGCCGGATGAGCGGCCGTGCGACAGACTGAGTCGCGGTGTCACCTGGTCCTCAACTTGGGATCCAGCACCTCATCCAGGGCATAGCCGCACATCGTGAAGGCGAGCGTCACGCACACGATCGCGATACCCGGAGGGATCAGCCACCACCACCACCCCGATGTCATCGCGCCCAATCTGAAGGATTGTTCGATGATCCGGCCCCAGGACACTGCGGTGGGATCGCCCAGCCCCAAGATGGACAAGGTCGTCTCGGACAAGATCGACAGCGCCACCGTGAGGACAGCATTGGCGAACAACACCGGGAAGACGTTCGGCAGGATGTGATGCACGATCATGTGCCGGTGACCCGCGCCGAGCGCCCTGGCGCGCTCCACGTAGGGGCGCTCCCGCACGGTGAGCGCCTGCGCGCGCACGAGACGTGCCGTGCTGGCCCACGAGGTGATCGCGATCACGATGATGATGTTCAGCAAGGTCCGTCCCAGGATCGAGGCCAGCGCGATCGCGAGCACCAACCACGGCAGCACGAGGAACCAGTTGGTGAAGGCATTGAGAACGGTATCGACCTTGGTGCCGCCGAAGTAGCCCGATGAGATGCCGACGACAGCACCGATCAACATCGCACCGAGGGTCGCGGCGAACCCAACCAGAAGCGAGATCCGGGCTCCGGCGATGATCAGGGACAACACCGAGCGGCCGAAGTTGTCGGTTCCGAGGGGATATGCCCACGACGGCGGATGCAGGAGTGGGCCATTCGCCGCCGATGGGTCCAGCGCCTTCGCGCCGACGATAACGGGGCCGATGATCGCGAGTACGGTAAAGAAGACCAACACGACGAGACCGACCATGCCGGGCTTGCTCTTGCGATAGGTCGCCCAGTGGAGCTTGAACGCCCGGCGTCGTCGCGTTCGTGTGATGGCGCGCGGGGTTCGTAGCGCGTCCGTGCCGTTCATGAGGCCCGCACTCGCGGATCGAGGTGGCCATACAGGATGTCCGTGAGCAGGTTGGCCAGAATGACCGTGACACTTGACAGCAGGAAGACCGCTTGGATGACTGGGTAGTCGAGTGCCCTGATCGCGTCGTACGTGAGGAGTCCGATCCCCGGCCAGGAAAAGACCGTCTCGACGATGATGGCTCCCCCCAGCACGAAGCCGAAACTCAGCAGGATGAGCGTGACGGTGGGCAAGATTGCGTTCGGCACCGCGTGATGCCGGCGCACGATCCGATCGGGCGCACCCTTAGCCCGAGCTGTCTGCACGAAGTCCTCGTTCATCACCTCGAGTAAGGAAGACCGCATGATGATCGAGTACGACCCCACATAGCCAAGGGTCAAGGTGAGGCACGGAAGCACCAGATGGTTGGCGATGTCTAAGATCCGGTGGAATCCCACGCTGTCGTTGCTGGCGTAGCCACCCGCCGGGAACCAGTGCAGTGTGCCCGCGAAGAGGATGAGCAGCAGCATGCCGAGCCAACCCTCCGGCATCGCGTAGAACACCAACGCTCCGTACAACGTGTTCCTGTCGAAGCGACTGCCGCGGGTCCACGCGCCCCGGATGCCGACCGTCACGCCGATGATCGTCGAGAGGAAGGTCCCGAGGCCGACCAGCAGCACCGTCGGCCAGACCCGCCCGGCGATCAATGAGGAGACCTGTGCACTGGAGCGGAGCGATTCACCGAACTCGCCTTGGAACGTGTTCTGGAGATACGTGACGTATTGGCGCGGGATAGGCTGGTCCAGCCCATACTGCGCGCGAAGGAGGGCCACGTCTGCAGCGTTCAGACGTTCGCTCTTCACCAGGATCCCTACCGGGTCCCCCGGCAGCACTCGGAACAGGAAGAAGTTGAACGTCAGGACGAAGAGCAGCGTGCCGAACGCGTAGGCGATCTTTCGCGCGAGATAGTGCTGGCTCCTCACGCCCGGTGGCCCCCCTTCAACGCCGGGCGCAGCGCCCGGTGTCAGGCCTCATCATCTGAGGTGCGACGACGACGCAAGACCCCGATCGCGAGGATCACGACCACGATAGCCAGGGCGATCCAAACCAGCGGCGGTAGCGACGGTGATGACGAGGGCACCGAGCCCAACACCGGATGCACCGAGATCAGACTGTCGTAGTTGTAGCTGGACAAGAGGTAGCCGTTCGCTCCCGGCGAAGGGGTCCAACCGGTGAACTGGTCGCTCCGATAGGCCTGGAGCCAATCTGGGTACGCCAGAACCACGCCGGGGATCTGGTCATACGCCTCCTGCTGCGCCTGCTGCACGATCTTGAGCCGCGCCTGGCGGTCCATCGTCGTCGACTGCTTCTCATACAGCGCGTCGAAGGTGGGGTCCTTCCAACATCCGTCCTCCCAAGCCCCGCACTGGTCCGATGTGAAGACGAACAGTTGGTAGTTGGGGTCGGGGTCACCGCTCCAGTACCAGATGTAGGCGTCGAAGTTCCCCGCTGCCCAGAAGTCGTTCATCTTGGCGTCGGTAACTGGCTGCAGGTCGACCGCGATCCCGATCTCCTTCAAGAATCCAACGATCAGTTGTCCTGCATCGACCGCGCCCGTCGTGTCTTGCGAGGCGGGGATGCGCAATCGGAGTTCCTCGCCTGTCTTGGGGTCCTCGCGGATCCCATCGCCGTTCGTGTCGACAGACCCGGCCTGATCCAGGAGGCTTTTCGCGCCGACAGGGTCGAAGGGGATCTCCTGCGCGGTGGGGATGTCCAGGTGCCAGAACGTGGACGCCTTGCGGATGATCGTGTCTCCCGTATCGGCGGCCCCTTGGTACACCTTGTCAACGATGGCCTGCTTGTCTATGGACATCTGGATCGCCGTGCGAACCGCGATGTCGTGGAGCGCCGGAAGAGGATCGGCATCGGGTCCTTGGCCGCCGAAGTTGAATGCGAGGTTCAACCACCAGTCCGAAACTACCTGCTGCCCAACGATATTCGGCTTCTTGTCGATCGAGTTGAACAGACCGGGCGTGAGGCCGTCGGCGATGTCGATCTCACCGCTATTCAATGCTTGGGCCATGGCCTCCTGGTTCGTATACAACTGGAACTCGATCCGGTCGACCGCCGGCGTAGGTCCCCAGAAGTTGGGGTTGCGCTCCATGGTCCACCCCTGCCCCCGCTGCCACGACGTGAGCTGGAAGGGCCCGCTCACCACACTCGGGATGTTCGGCACGGCTTTGATCGTCTTCAAGTCGGCATCGTTGTACTTCGACCAGATGTGCTCAGGGACGATGTAGGCCCACGGCGGCATATCGAAGGCGAACGTGGGTGCGTCGGTCTTCCAGACTAGCGTGGTGTCGTTCGGCGTCTCGAAGACGGGGTTGGAGATGAAGTAGCTGCGATATTGCGGGATCTTGTGGTCGACGATGAATCGATAGCTGAACGCCACATCGGCCGACGTGAGGGGCGTCCCGTCGCTCCACTTCAATCCCTCGCGCAACGTGCACGTCCACGTCATGTGGTCGGCACTCGCGGTACAGCCGGTCGCCAGGCTCGGCGCGGGAGACAGGTCCGCGGCGCTGAACTTCAAGAGCATGTCGTACTGGGCGGTGACGACTGTCCAGTCGCTGCCCGCACTGACGGCGAAGGGGTTCGCCGTGATCAAGTCGGCAACCTCGCCGACGCGAAGGACCACGTCCCCGGCCGGCTTCACGGGCTCCGCCTGTGCTCCCGGCCCGACGGAGAACATCGCCAGAACCGTGGCGGCCAGCATCGTTCCGACCCAGCGCCGCATCCAGATCCCCCTGTCCCGAGCCGTCGGAGCCTTCGCCGCACGATCCAGCGCGAGGCGTGTTGCGGCACTGTAGCGCGCTCTCCGTCCTCCGCAAGACTCTAGATGCCCTCAGGGCAACGCTGGCCCCTCCGGGGGTGTGGGCGCAGAGGGAAGGCCGCGCAAGGCTACTGCTCGTGCTGCGCGCTCATGAGGTCCCTGGCTCGCAGGGCCAACCAGAACTCCATGCGGTCGAAACTGTTCCCGAGGTCGCGGCCGGTCAGCTCTTCTACCTTACGCATGCGGTAGCGCAGGGTATGCCGGTGGACGAAGAGGTCGGCGGCGGCCGTCTCCCACCGGGCGTTGTGCTGCAGGAACGCCTGGAGCGACGCGATCAGCTCACCGTTGTGGTCATGGTCATAGCCATCCAGTGCCGCGAGCATGCTGTCGGCGAACGCTCGGAGCGCGTCCGGATCGGCCATCGACAGCAGGAGTCGATAGGTGCCCAGATCGGCGAACCCTGCCTGTGGCCAGCCTTCCAAGCGACATACCTGGAGCGCATACTTCGCCTCTCTGAGCGATCGGCCCACCTCCGACGGAGACACGGCAGAGCCTGATCCCGCCCGAACCTCCTTGCCCACCTTCTCGCCGATCGCCTTCACCAACTCGCCCAGATCAGCCAGGGGTTCGGCCGGGATCAGTACGTTCACCCCGTGCTCATGGGCGCTCACCAGGAAACCGCCCCCGGCGCGAGAGAGATGGTCAGTGGCCGAGAACGCCAGCGCTTCCGGCTCAGCCCCTTCCATCGTCGCCACCACCAGCTTCGTGCTGCGAGCGAACCCGAAGCGGTTCAGCCCTCGCTGGGCATCGGAGATCCTCATCTCGCCTTTCGCCAGTTCGTCGAAGAAGTCGCCTTGGAGCCGGCGTTGGGCGTCGGCCACCGCGCGCGACTTGGCAAGCTCGATGGCGAAGAGTGACAGGGCATGACCGGCGACGATCCGATCAAGCTGGGAAGGCTGTTCCGGCTTCCCGACCGCCAGGAATGCCTCCACGCGTCCGGCCGCGCCGACGGGCTGAACCCAGATGTGATGACCGCGGTCGACCAGGGTGATCGAGAACGAGGTTGACTCAGGGCGTGATTCTTGCAATTCGGCCCAGATCCGTTCCGCGCGAAGCTGCGCGGCGCGGGAGGTTGCGGCAAGAGGCTGACCGTGAAGATCCAGCAGCAGCGTCCAGCCTTTCGTGACCGTCGCAAGCGAGTCCGCGATACCTTCCACGCCCTTGCCTTCAAGGACCGCGCGCGTGAGGACGTGCTCGGCATCGACCGCGCGCTGGAGCGTGTCGTATTGCTCGGCCAAGATGCGCGTGAAGATAGCCTCCGTGATAGCGATGAACGGGACGGGGAACGGCACTTCGAACAGTGGGAAGTCCAGTTGTTCGGCAGCGGAGATCAGCGCCTTGGGCATCTTCTCCAAAGAGAACCCGAGGCCCACGCCCAGGCCCGCCACGCCCGCTTGGGAAAGACGCTTTATGTAGGCGCGCTGTTTAGCGGGGGTGGCCCCGACCCCCATCCCCGTGGTGAGGATCAATTCGTCCCCCTTCAACCACGGCGTTGGGTCTTCCAGTTCGGATGCGTGGACCCACCGGATGGGTCGGGTGGCGCGGGAACCGCCGGCCAGCAACTTCAGCGGCATCCCGGGGATAGCGGTGATGTCCTTCACGGTGACGGCCATCCAGCGATTGTACGGAACGTACAGCGGGCTGCCTTGCCTAGGCCTTCCGGACCCCTCGAGATGGCCGGTTCGTACAAAACTGAACGCCACTCATGGTCCCGATACATCCTGACGGGCCATTCAAGCGGCCCCACACTCACTGGGTAGCCACGGGGCGGTTTCCCGCCGCTGTCAGGAGGAAAAAGACATGACCATCCCCCAGGAACGCAAACTCGTCACGCAGATCCCCGGACCGAAGTCGCGCGAATGGTTCGAACGCCGCGATGCCGCGGTACCGATCGGCGTCGGCGCGATCCACCCGATCGTGACGGCGCGCGCGTCGGGCTCCATCGTTGAAGATGTCGACGGGAACCGGCTGATCGACTTGGCCGCGGGTATCTCGGTACTCATCGTGGGACATACCGCGCCCGAAGTGGTCGCGGCGATCCAGAAGCAGGCCGAACTGGAAACTCACACGTGTTTCCACGTCACCGCCAACGAGCCCTACATCGAGCTTGCGGAACGACTCAATGCGCTGGCGCCCGGCGACCACGCGAAGAAGACCATGTTCGCGAACTCGGGCGCGGAGGCAGTTGAGAACGCAGTGAAGATCGCGCGCAAAGCCACCGGCCGAAGTGCCATCGTGGCGTTCGACCATGCGTTCCACGGGCGGACGCTCATGGGCATGACGCTGACCGCGAAGGTCATGCCGTACAAACAAGGGATGGGACCGTTCGCGCCCGAGGTGTATCGGTTGCCGTTCGCCTATCCGTACCGGTGCCCGTGCGGCGGCGACACTCCGCAGACCTGCGCGGCGGCGTGCCTCGCCTACGCGGTGGACGAGATGCACAAACACATCGGCGAGGAGAACATCGCCGCGGTCATCATGGAGCCGATCCAAGGCGAGGGCGGATTCATCGTGCCGGCGCCGGGGTTCGTGAAAGGCATCGCCGACTTCTGCGCCGCGAACGGCATCGTCTTCATCGCCGATGAGATCCAGTCCGGCATGGGACGCGCCGGTCGTTGGTACGCGATCGAGGATGAGGACGTGGTGCCCGACATCGTGACCACCGCGAAGTCCCTTGGCGGCGGGATGCCACTGTCGGCTGTGACCGGGCGCGCCGACCTCATGGATGCGGTGCATGCAGGTGGCCTGGGGGGCACCTATGGTGGGAACCCCATCGCTGCAGCCGCCGCACTCGCCGTACTGGACAAGATCGAGCGTGAGGATCTCCTCACGGCGTCACGACGGGTCGGTGACACGGTCTTCGCAGCGCTCCGCTCGCTCGAAGAGACCACCGCTATCGTCGGAGACATCCGGGGCCGCGGGGCTATGTGTGCGGTTGAGCTGGTCTCAAACCGGGCAACCAAGGAACCGCTCGGGACCGACGCGACGAACGCCATCACGCGAAGGTGTTTGGAGAACGGTGTGATCGTTCTGTCCGCGGGCACCTACGGCAACGTGGTGCGGCTTCTCCCGCCCATCAACATCGAGGAAACGCTTCTCGAAGATGGCTTGAACGTGCTGGTGGAGGCCATCACCGCGCAGGGCTGAACGTTCGCTAGGGTGGAGGCCATGCGCCCTCGCCGGTTCGACCACACGCACTGACCATGTCCGGGCGTCCACCTGGTACCTCCCGCGCCGGGTGGCTGGTGCGGCGGCTGGCGATCGACATCACCCCGCTTAGGGTCTCCCGGGATTTCCGTCTCCTATGGTCCGGTGTGTTCGTCTCCGAACTTGGGTATCAATTCACCAGGGTCGCGCTCTATATCCAGGTGTATGACCTCACGCGCTCCACCGCGGCGATCGGGTTGCTGGGGCTGACGGGACTGGCGGGCCAGACATTGGGCACTCTGGCTGCCTCCTCTTTCATCGACGCGCACGATCGCCGCCGGATCTTGGCGTGGACACAGGTGGCGCTGGCGGTGGTGACCGCCGGCCTCCTGGCGACCTCGCTCGGCACAACACCCCGCCTGTGGGAGCTCTACGCGCTGGCAGCTGCGATCTGGTTCATCGGCGCCATCGAGAGTCCGGCGCGCAATGCGATGACGGCGCGACTGGTAGGCAAGGACCTGATCCCCTCCGCGCTTGCGCTGTATCAGGTGCTCTGGCAGACCGTGCAGATCCTTGGCCCGGCGCTCGGCGGTC
>JAYVBZ010000334.1:0-4650 GCA_043750215.1 Actinomycetota bacterium | reverse complement strand
CACCTGGAGAGCTACACGGGGACGGACCACGAGCCCGAGCCGCCGCCCCCCCACCGTTCCCACCACTACACGGCGGCCTGCTGATGGATGTGCGCTGATGCCGTTCGCGTTCCCCATCTCGCTGGAGCTGGCCGGACACCGATGCGTGGTGGTGGGCTCGCTCCCGGTTCGCGAAGGGAAGGTCGACGCGCTGCTGGCAGGAGGCGTTACCGACGTCGTCGTGATCGCGACCGCCCCGGCGGATGCGCTGGATGCGTTGGAAGGCAGGTACGCGGTGCAGATCGAGCGCCGGCAATGGCAGCCTGCCGACTTCGACGGCGCGTTCCTGGCAATCGCGTGGTCGCCCGACCAGGAAGAGCGCGACCGTATCAGCCGCGAGGCCCGGGCGCGCGGGGTACTGGTCAATATGATCGACGATATCCCGAACTGCGACTGGGCGATGCCGTCCATCGTCCGCCGGGGCGAACTGGTGCTGGCCATCTCCAGCGGCGGTGCATCACCTGCCCTCACGAAGAAGCTCCGCGTCGCGCTGCAGGATCGTTTCGGCGAGGAGTGGGCGGAGGTGCTGGTGGTCCTGCGCCAGGTCCGCGAGGAGACCATCCCCTTGCTCCCCGACTTCAGCGAACGCGCCCGCCGCTGGGCGGCCGCGTTGGACCTCGACGAGGCCGCCTCTCTCGTGCGCTCGGGTGATGCCGAAGGCCTCCGCTCCCGGTTGCGCGAGCGGCTCCTGCAGGACGTGACGGTGTGACCGCGCCGGGCATGGTCGCGCTGGTCGGCGCGGGTCCGGGCGACCCGGAGCTCATCACCGTGAAGGGTGCTCGCCTGCTGCGCGAAGCCGGCGTCGTCATCTATGACCGGCTGGCAGCACCAGAGCTGCTGGACCTGGCCTCACCCGCAGCCGAACGCATCTACGTGGGCAAGGAGCCGGGTGCGAGCGCGACGACGCAAGAGGACATCAACGCCCTGTTGGTAGGACGGGCGCTGGACGGACTCGCCGTCGTCCGTTTGAAGGGTGGCGATCCCTTCGTGTTCGGGCGTGGCAGCGAAGAGGCGCTGGCGTGCGTGCGGGCCGGGGTACCGTTCCTGGTGGTCCCGGGGGTGTCGTCGGCGGTGGCGGCGGCGGCCTACGCCGGCGTCCCGGTGACGCATCGAGGGATGGCCAGATCGTTCGCGGTGGTCACCGGCTCGACCGCCGGTGGCGCGCACGGCGCCGACACGATCGATCTCACCTCGGTCGCCACCGCAACCGACACGCTGGTGGTGCTCATGGCAGCCGGAAAGCTGGCGGAGACGTGCGCGACGCTCATCGCCGCCGGGCGCCCCGCGAACCAACCGGCCGCGATCGTGCAGTGGGCGAGCACGCCGGAACAGCGCAGCGTGGTGGGAACCCTCGCGGATCTGCCGGCCTTGGCCGCGGCGGCCGTGATCGGGCCGCCCGCCACGCTCGTGGTCGGGGATGTGGCAGCGCTCGCGCACGACCTCGCGTGGGTCGGCGCGCTGCACCCTGCCGCCACCCACTGATCCCGCGCGCTCCCGTTACGCTGGATCGATGAGCCCGGGCGAACCCGTCGCCACCGATCCCGCCGCGATGCCACCACTCCCTCGCAACCTCCGGCGCGCGGTGATCACCCATCTCCTGTTCTTCTTCATCACGCTGGTGACGCTCTACGTCTTGGGACCGGGTTTGCTCGCGATCTTCTCCGCGTTCCCGAAACTCCTGAAGCTCAACCCGGCGTGGTTCGCCGTGTTGCTGCCGTTGGAGGCGGCCAGCTTCCTGAGCGCGTGGACGCTGCAGCGTCTGGCCCTGCGAACCCATAACTGGTTCGGGGTCGCCACGGCACAGCTGACGGGGAACGCCGTGAGCCGCGTGGTTCCGGGGGGCGCGGCCGGCGGAAGCGCGGTGCAGTACCGGATGCTGGTGCAGTCCGGGGTGGACCCGGCGCAGGTGGGCGCGGGACTCACCGCAGCCGGACTCATCTCGACGGGCACACTGCTCGCACTGCCGGCTCTGTCACTGCCGGCCGTGGTGGCAGGGATGCCGGTTCCCCGCGGATTGGCGCAAGCCGCGTGGCTGGGCCTCGGGGTGTTCGTCGTGGCATTCGCTGCGGGCGTGGTGCTGGTGACCTCGGACGCGGCGTTGCGCGGGTTGGGGCGATCCGTGCAGTGGCTGAAACATCACTTCAGACCCGGACACAAGCGCGATCACCCCCCGGTCGTGAACGACCTGCCCGATCGGCTGATCGCCCAACGCGATGCCCTCGTCGCGGTGTTGGGCAAGCGATGGTGGATGGCGTTGCTGGCGTCGCTCGGGAACTGGTTGTTCGACTACCTGGCGTTGCTCGCGGTGTTGACGGCGGTCGGCGTACATCCGCGCCCCACGCTGGTGTTGCTCGCGTACTCCGCCTCGATGGTGCTCGGGATGATCCCCATCACACCCGGAGGGCTCGGGTTCGTGGAGGCGGGGCTGGTGGGACTGCTCGCCCTGGCCGGTGTGGCGGCCGCGGTCGCATCGATCGCCGTCCTGGCCTACCGGCTGGTGTCGTTCTGGCTGCCACTGCCCGCGGGCGCGGCTGCCGCCGTAGTGCACCGTCGCCGCTACGGCGGCCGTTCCGCGATCACCCGTTAGCGCGCGACCCCGACCACGTTCCCTTCGAGCAGGATCAGGGCAGGGGCGGACAACGCCCCAAGGTCCTCACGAGGGTCGGTGGCGTAGGCGACGAGATCCGCCGGAGCGCCGATCTCGACACCGGGGAACCCGAAGAAATCTCGCGCATCCCATGACCCTGCCCCGAGCGCTTGAGCGGACGGCAGGCCGGCATCCTTCAGGTACTCGATCTCCAACCGCACCTGTCCTTGAGCGACCATCCCGGAGTCCGTTCCGGCAAGGATCCGGACCCCCGCCTCCGCCGCGTGCCGGATCGTCTGCGGGAACCGCTCCACGACCTCGGACCACCATCGGACATCTTCTGACGGTGCACCCATCTGGGACATGAAGTCAGGGACGGTCATCATGGCGATCGCCGTCGGTGTGAACGCGATCCGGCCGACGGCCATCCTCTCGGCCAATGCCGGCGTGAGCCCGAGCCCGTGTTCCACCGAATCGACGCGAGCCGAAACGGCGCGTTCGATCGTTTCGGTCAGGGCTGCGTGGATCGCGAGGCGACCCCCCGCCTCGTGAACACGTCGAGCGGTTTCTGCCAACGCAGCCTCGGCGAAGTTCGGGGTTATGCGGCCGTCGTCGGGAGACATCCAGTCGCCGACCACCTTGGCCCAGCCGGCGGCGCGGGAAAGTTCGTCGACGGCAGCGTCGGGGAGCTCTTCGGCGGTGACCTCGCGAGCTAGTCCGGGGATGTAGCGGTCCGGCGGGGCCAGGAAACGGCCGGCGGTCAGGGCACGCGGCAACCCGTGCTCGGGACCCAGACCCATCGAAGACCCGGCCGGGCCACCAGGTTCGCGGAGCGCGAGGACACCGGCGTCAAGCTGGGCTCGCGCACTCGCGGCGATGACTTGTTCAAGGGTTGAACCGTCCGGTGCCGGACTCGCCATCTGGAGATGGGCGTGCGCGTCCACCAAGCCGGGCGTGAGGGCCCCGCCATCGTGAAGGGTGATGACCTCGTCGCCCGGGGGCGGCTCCGCCACGAACAACCCGTCCCGGATGAAGAGATCGACGGTGTCGTTGGTAGGGAGCAACATCCCGCGGACGCGGTGCGTGATGGCCATCGACGGACCCTACCGCGGGACGATCAAGGAGTCCATTCGTGGACGATGAGGCCGTAGATGACCAGATCCACCCTGCCGAGCCCCGTGTTCCCGCCTTCGCGCAGCACGCCCTCCTGGACGAACCCAAGTCGTTCAGCAACCGCGCGGCTCCGGGTGTTCTCCACCGCAGCCTTGATGGTCATGCGGTGCAGACCGACCACGTTGAACCCGTAGGTCGTCAGCGCACGGACCGCTCGGGTGACCAACCCCTGACCTTGCGCGTCGGCGACGAGCCAGTAGCCGATCTCGCCTTGCATCTCCTCGGTCGCCCAGGAGAGGCCGGCCGAACCGACCAGTGTGCCGTTCACGTAGATGCCGTTGCCCTCACGGGCGTCGTCACGCCGGCGCGAGGTCTCGATGAACTCGGCGATCTGCACGGGTCCCGCCGTTCGATCCACCCACGGGAACCACGCGCGGAGATGGTCGCGGTTCGCGTCCACGATGGCGAAGATCTCCGGCGCATCGTCCAGCGACCACGACCTGAGTTCGATGCCGTCGTCGAGATCCAGGAAGGGTCGGCTCATGACGGTGCGGACGCTGCGCTCTTCTGCCGTTCTTCTTCCTGCAGGACGCGACGGAGCACTTTGCCGATCAACGTCTCGGGCAGCGAATCCCGGAACTCCCACTCCTTCGGCACGCGATAGCCGGTCAGTCCCTGCTCGCGGTCGCGACACCACGTGTTGAGTTCGTCCACCGTCGGGGTTTCGCCGGGCTTCGGGACGACGTAGGCCTTGACGCGTTCGCCCGTGATGTCGTCGGGCAGGCCGACCACGCAGACCTTCTCCACCTTGGGGTGAACGCTCAGTACCTCTTCGACTTCCGTGGGGTACACGTTGAAGCCGGAGACCAGGATCATGTCTTTTATCCGGTCGACGATCTGGAAGAACCCTT
>JAYVBZ010000333.1:0-2241 GCA_043750215.1 Actinomycetota bacterium | reverse complement strand
AACCTCGACCCCTACTGCTCGGTGACGCTCGGCAGCGTAGGCGTGAACCCCTTAGAGATGACGAACGCCTACGCCACCCTTGCAGCGCAAGGTGTGCGGCACTATGCCACACCGCTACTCCAGCTTCGAGCTCGCGGTGGCCACGTGGTCGGCTCGGTGGCCTCACGCGGCAAACAGGTCATGCCCGCCAACGACGCCAACCTGGTCACGAGCGCGCTGCAGGGGGTGCTCCAATACGGCACGGCCGGCGGCAAGGGCCTGGGTAGCCGGCCGTCCGCCGGCAAGACCGGAACGGCACAAACCTACGTCGATGCGTGGTTCTGCGGCTACACGCCGCAACTTGCCACCTGCGTGTGGATGGGATACCCGCAAGGGGAGATCCCCATGCTCAGCGTCGAAGGGACCGCCCCGGTGTACGGGGGTACGATCCCCGCGTCCATCTGGCACGACTACATGTTGGCGGTATTGAGCGGTCAGCCGATCATCCCGTTCACGGCGCCGACCTTCGCGGGTTACTCCGTCGGACCCTCGACGGCCGTGGCGTCGCCGCCTCCGCCCAACACCCCGACCCCCACGCCCTCACCCAAGCCGAGTCACTCCCCCCCGCCGACCCCGACCCCCACCCCGACCCCCACGCCCACACCAAAACCGAGTCATTCTCCTCAGCCCTGACGCCGCGCGCCTGCGGCTCAGCGGGCGTCGTCGACCGCGAGTTCGCGTAACGCGGGAATCGTATCCACCGGGAGTGTCGCAAGGATCGTCGTTCCCCTGCCTAGCGAGGACCTGACCACGAACGAGCCACTGGCAAGCTCGACTCGCTCGCGCATAGAGGCGAGACCGACGCGTCCCTGGTGAAGGAACTCCCGGGCGCGTGCGCTGTCGAAGCCCGTCCCGTCATCCTCGACCTCGATCCGGAGCTGGGTCAGGTCCGCCTCCACGTTCACGTTGACCCGGCCGGCCTTCGCGTGCTTGCCCGCGTTGGAGAGCGCTTCCTGCACCACGCGGTACGCGAGGGTCTCCAGGTCTCGGGGGATCGGTTTGGCCAGCACACCGTTGAACGTGGTGAGCACCCCCTGGTCGGTCCCGAATCGGGCTAGGGTCTCCCGCAGCGCCGGGATGAGCCCACGTTCCTCCAGCACCGGGGGACGCAGGCCGGACATGAGGGCCCGCAGGGAGTCGGCCTCCCCGGCAAGCTCCTTGCGGATCTTCGTGAGCACCTCCGTGCCCCGTTCGATGTCGCCGGCCTTGATCATGAGGAGTGCTGCCTCCAGACTGAGTGATGCAGCGCTCACCCCCTGTACGGGCCCGTCGTGAAGGTCTCGGGCGATGCGGTTGCGTTCGGATTCGATGGCGGCGTTGGTTCTTCGTAGGAGCCGGGTGCGGTCCTCATCGCGGTCCTGAAGGAACTGGAAGAGCGAGCGGATGGTCTGGTCCGCGACGCGTCCTGCGGTGACATCGCGAACCAGGAGGATGCGGCGCGGAGGGTCCATCGGTACCTCCGAGGTGCGCGACTCGAGGTGGAGCGCCTGGCCCTCCGTCTGCTGGATCAGGCCGGTTCCCGTCCGAGGCAGCGACGCGAACCCAGCGTCGGCTCCATCGATCGCGGCTGCGAGTGCCGTCCAGGGTTGCCCTTCCACCACGGCCCTGTCCAGGCCGACCATGCTGCAGAAAGCGTCGTTAGCCCGCAGGACGATGTCGCGCGTATCCAGTTCGACGATCCCGTCTACGGCCGCCTCGAAGACAAGCCGCAGGTGCTCTTCCGATTGCCGCAGCGTTTCGTTGGCCTCGCGAACGCGGTCAAGGGCTTGATCAGCCTCGTGCAGCGCCAGTTCCTTGGCGGCAAGCGCAGTGCGCGTCTCTCGGTGCGCTACAGTGATCTTCGCTTGGCTCATGAGGACCCGCGCGGTGATGCCGAGTCCCAGGGCCGCGATCATGACGACCTCTTGGGAGCCGGAGATCTCGTTGCGGCCGTGCATGATGGCCACGGTCACGAGTGCGGCGCACGCCACGATGACGGATCCGTTCCCGATGGGTGGTCGTGCACGACGGTCCGTTCGTTGCGTGCGGGAGTCTCGGCGAAGGTACACCGCAGTCGCCGCTAGCCCCAGGACCGACAGCGCGGCCGAAGTCGTCACGACCGGTGACGCCACCGTGAATGATCCCTTCGCCCACTCCCAACCGAAGCCCGACGCAGCCACCGCACCGAGCGCGAAGGAGAGCGCCAGCCCGACGTGCTCGCGG
>JAYVBZ010000332.1:0-4403 GCA_043750215.1 Actinomycetota bacterium | reverse complement strand
CATCGAACGTGAGCGCCACCCGGTTCCCCGAGTTCGCCACGCCGTGGATCTTCAACGAACGCACCGGCCTGATCACGCGAACCGCGAGCGCCCGGCTCTGGCGAACGTTCCCAGCGATGTCGGTGCCGACCAACATCAGGGTGTAGAGCCCGTTCGGCGCAAGGCGCCCTCCACTAACGCGACCATCCCACGCGAGCGATCCTGTGCCGGGATCCAGTTGCGCGGCGTTCGTTCGTAACACGACTCGCCCCAGCACGTCGGAGACACGCAGCTTCACATCCATGCTCTGATCCGGCGGGCCGGCATCCGCAAGGTCGAAGGACAGCTCCATCGCGCCCGTCCCGGTCAAGGGCTCGGGCGCTGCGTTCAGCCAGGCGAGGGTCGGCGCCATGCTATCCACCCACACCGACGCACTCGCGGTGCCGGTGCCGTTGAGACCCTGGCCGCTCGCGGTCACCACATAGCGATCGTCGGGCACCTTGTTCCCCGCTCCATCGGTTCCGTTCCAGGTGAGCACCAGCGGCACCCCTGCGAGCACCGGCTCGGCATCCGCCAGGGTCGCGCTATCCGCGCCACCTCCGGCGCCCGACACCACCACCGTGACGTTCGCATCCTCAGAAGAAATGACCGTGAATCGCACCGGCTCAGATCTCGGTTGGATCGCCAGTCGGTCGGCGGTGACGGTCAAGGTCGGGGCAGCGCGTCCGCGCCCGGCCTGCGCCGTCCCGGGCAACACCAGCATCAGCGCGAGGGTCGCGCCCAACATCGCGGCGAAGGTTCGGATACGTCCGGTCACAGCTCCGTGGCGCATCCTACGCGGACCCGCCACGCACGGTTCGCCGCCCATTGCGCCCCTCAGCGGATGGTCTGCGTCGGCTTCTTCTGATCGTCGTGGAACTGGATGAACGGAGTGCCGTCTGACGCCAGGCCGACCACCGCGCGCATCGTGCCGTCGTGGTCCAACAACCGCAGCACGGGGGAACCCTCGGCGGCCAGGCCCAGCCGGATGCGCACCTTCCCGCTCCGGTCGTAGAGACCCATCGTGGGCGATCCTTGCTCCGCAAGGGAGTAGACCTCGTGGAGTTCCCCGTCGCGGACCTGCATCCCCATGGTGGGCGAGGTGTCCGCGACCAGCCCGAACTTGGCCCGGATCTTCCCGTTCTTATCACCGAACGCCAGCGAGGCACTCCCATCCGAACTGAGCCCCATGGTCGCGCGGACCTTGCCTTCCTCGTCCCCGATGGCAAGACCGGCGCTGCCGTCCGCCGAAAGCCCGAAACGGGCGCGAACCTTCCCATCGGGATCCAGGAGCGAGAAATAGGGAGAGTCATCGGCCGAGAGCCCGATGCGCAACCGGACGTTGTTCTGCTCGTCGACGACCTCGAACTCTTCGGCTCGAACCACGCGCTTCTTCATAGGTCACCCGCGTCCTTGGCGCGCGCGTATCGTCGCGCACCCGGAGCGAGGGCACAAGCACGTCGGGTGCGTAACCTCACGGGATGAGGATCATGAACCTCGAATGCGTGTGATCGGCGCCGGTCTCGCTCCCGATCGCGACGGCGGTGATCGGCTTCAGGTTCGTGATCGCCTGGCTCAGGGTGGCATCCGGTACGTTGGCAGCGGCCGCCTCTAGTGCTCCCTGAACATCCACGTAGAAGAACTGGGCCTGCGAGGGAACGACGCCTCGCGCCGTCGTGAAGTTCGTGTTCGAAGTGATGTTCTGACCCGCCTTCGCATCGATCAGTGCCTTGATGGAGTCCGGGCCGATGCCGATGAACCCGGCGCCATCCACCGTGGCGTACGCGAGCGAGGGGCTACCACCAGAACTGTCCGTCACGAAGGAGATCGTCGTGCCCTTGTAGTCCTCGGTCTGCCACTGCGGCGCGGGGATCGTTTTGCAACTGGGATCCGTTGAAGTGGTCGCGCGAACGAAGCCGGAGTTCACGGAGGCTGAGGCGCTGGACGAGCACTCCGTGCTGGCGAGCAGTTGATCCTTGAGCTTGTTGATGGCGGCCGCGAACTTCGAAGGGTCGTTGATACCCAGGATCAGGGCACCGCTTACCGGGAGGCCCGGGGTTCCCGGCGCGATCTCCAGTGTCATGTCGCCCGTCAGTGCGCTCAAGAGACCGTCGGGACCCGTGACGCCTGCGCCGACCAGTTTGTCGGACATGGATGGGTCCGTAGTCTCCAACTGTGTGATGGCGGCGCTCGCGATCGCATCCATGTGTTCCAGCTGGACCAGCCCGATAGCGTTGGAGGGGACGTACGACGTCAACGGGTTGTCGTGGGACGCCCCGGTGAGGATCGCCTTCTGGCTGTCGGAGAGCTTCGTCGGATCGAACGACTCATTGAAGTCCATGGCCAGCCCGTTGGGCTCCGCGGAGATGGTCATGCCCACGCCTCGGATAGCTTGCAGAGCAGCCAGGTTCACCCCGCTGGGCGACACGCCCGGGATGGCCGGGAAACCCAGCGAGGTCGCCAGGGGAAGGAGCGCCTTCACGTTCACATAGACGAACGCGAGCCGCCCCTCCGGCAATCCGTCCGAGGTGGCGATGAAATCAGCGGAGTCGGCAAGAGAGGCCGCGCCCTGATCGGTATCGATGATGCTGTCCACGCCGGTGGTCGTGCTGGAGATCACAAGGGTGTCGCCGACGAACGCGTATGCGCCGACTCCGGTCGACCCGGTTGAAACGGTGACGCCCTTGTAGGTGGCGTCCTTCCAACCCCCACCGAGCAGCGGGTTGCTACGAACCTTGTCCAGTGTGGCTTTCGCCGCCCCCACGTCATCGACGTTGATCAGCACCTCGATGTTCGGCGTTGCCGCACCCGGGAAGTCGACGACCACCGCGGCTTGGGATCCCAGCCACTGGAAGTCGTTGTGGTTGAGACCCACGGACACGCCAGCCTGGTCCAAGAGCGTGTTCAAGCGCTGCGTGAGGTCGGATTCAGACCCCAGCACCGGGAACTGGTCGGTCATCCGGAACAGGTTCACCTTCTGGCTGGCCGCAGGGTCAAGGTAGACCGTGGCCACGATGTCCGCGGAGGCGGGGACCTGCTGCATCAGTACGTCCGAGCTCCCCCGAAGCTGCATGAACGCGAACGCGGCCCCGCCGGCCGCGATAACCACGAGCCCCGCAACCACCAGTGCGAGCGTCCGCTTCCCTCTCTTCGCCGAGGCAGGCTCAGTTGTACCCATCTCCGCCGCAGGCGAGGCGGGCATCGCTGGGCTCGTCCCCGCGTCCATGGCCGGCGGGGGGGTGGCGGGCGCGGGGGTGGCGGGCACTTCGGGAGTGGCGGGCTCGGGGGTGGCGGGCACCTGGGGCGTGGCGGACGCCGGTTCCGTGGTCGGCTCTTGCGGGGTTTCGTCGCTCATAGGTTTGGTCCCTTCCTCGGGATTCGCGATGTCGGTTGCTCACGTCAGGTGAGTGCGCCGTAGGGAGCGAGCGTTACCCGCACGTTGCAGGAACTCAGAACCCTTCGGATCCAGGGTATCGCAGGGTCGGTGCCCGGAGTGGGAACCTCGCCTACGGCTGCACTAGCTCCAGGGAGATCGTGGTCTCAGCCAAGCGGTCCACCCGCGGTTCGACGCCGATGCCGAGCCCGACGGGAACGGCCATCGAGCCGTCGGGTGCCATGACGAATGGCTCCGTGAGGTCGTCGGTGAAATAGCGGGCCGAGGCGCTGGTGTCTCCCGGGAGGGTGAACCCCGGAAGCGAGGCCAACGCGAGGTTCAGCGCCCGCCCGATCCCCGTCTCGAGCATCCCACCGCACCAGACCGGCACGCCGGCCGCGCGAGCCACATCGTGAACCTTCACGGCCTCCAGGACCCCGCCGACCCTTCCTTGCTTGATGTTCACGATCCGGCAGGCACCGAGTTCGATGGCGGCTGCGGCGTCGGCGGGCGAACGGATGGATTCGTCCAGGCAGAGATCGGTGCCCAGCTGCGCCTGCAGTTTCGCGTGCTGCAGGATGTCTTCGAAATGCAGCGGCTGTTCGATCATGAGGAGGTTGAAGTCCTCGAGCGCCTTGAAGACGTCGATATCGGCCAGGCTGTAGGCCGCGTTTGCGTCCACCGACAGGAGGATGTCGGGGTGGGCGGCGCGCACGGCGACTACTCGTTCGACATCCAC
The DNA here is from genome assembly GCA_043750215.1 of Actinomycetota bacterium. Classification (GTDB taxonomy): domain Bacteria; phylum Actinomycetota; class UBA4738; order UBA4738; family HRBIN12; genus JANXVR01. The sequence goes on along the minus strand of JAYVBZ010000332.1, from coordinate 273 downwards.
GCCCGGGGCGATCTTCAGCTTGATCCGCTGGTAACCCTCGGCGAGGTACCCGTCTACCTGAGCCAGAAGTTCCTCTGTGGTCGGCGTGATCCCGACGGAGACACCGCAGGGCACCCGGTCGCGCTCGGAGCCCAGGTATGAAGCCAGCGACCGACCTTCACTCTTCAGCTCTGCGTCGAGCACGGCATCCACCAAGACGCCCTTGGCCATCGGGTTGCCACGCACGAACGAGAAGAGATCTGCGAGCTGACCCGCGCCGATGTCTCCGGCGCG
>JAYVBZ010000331.1:0-2377 GCA_043750215.1 Actinomycetota bacterium | reverse complement strand
CCGAAGCTCGTGAGATCTCCATGGCCAACGAGGATACGGCTGCGTCCAGCCTCTTGTGCGGATGACGACGGCACAAGGGGTAGCGTTACCGCGTGAGCGCAGCCGCCTCCGTCGTCGTCGTCGGGTCCGTGAATGCGGACTTCGTAGTCCGAACCTCTCACCTACCCGCGCCGGGTGAGACGGTGATCGGGGGGACGTTCCACACGACCTGCGGAGGGAAGGGGGCGAACCAAGCTGCCGCTGCGGCGGTGCTCGGAGCCCGGACGTGGCTCGTCGGGCTCACGGGTGACGACGGGTCTGGGCGGGCGGCCAGGGAGGATCTGCGTGGAGTTGGCGTGGATCTGTCTGAGCTCGGGACCGTGCCCTCGCGCACGGGGGTCGCCCTCATCGTGGTGGACGAGCGCGGCGAGAACCTCATCGCTGTGGCCTCGGGAGCCAACGCGGAGGTCACCGGCGACATGGTGACGCACTCTCTTCGGCGGATCGAGAGCCCGGACGCGATGGTCGTGGCGAACCTGGAGGTACCGGACGACGCGGTTCTGGCGGCGGGGACCGAGGCGCGAGCGCGTGGGTGGCGCTTCGTCCTCAACCCTGCGCCGGCGCGGCCCTTGTCCGCCCCACTCCTCGCACTCTGCGACGTGATCTCACCGAACGAGCGTGAGGTCGAGGCGTTGGGTTGGCCGTCGGTGGATGCGCTGCTTGCGCAGGGCGTCGGCGCGGTCGTGGTGACCCGCGGGGCGGCGGGAGCCGACCTCTACCGTGCCGCTGATCCCCCCCACCACCAAAAGGCCTTCCGCGTCAAGGCATCGGACACGACCGGCGCGGGCGACGCGTTCATCGCCGCCCTCGCCTGGGCGATGGCGGAGGGCCGAGGCCAGGAAGATTCGGTGCGTCTGGCTTCCGCTGCGGGCGCCCTCGCCTCCCGGCAGGTAGGAGCGCGCTCCAGCCTGCCGGATCGAGCCGAACTCGAGAGCTTCGCTGCGGCGAGATGAACTTGGCCAGGTCATTGGCCGGACTTGCGTTCGCCCAGCAGGTCCAGCTAGCGTCCGGCCACAATCTGAGGAGGCCCCCGTGAAGAAGCTCAGGCTGCTGGTTCCGATGGTGGCACTGCTGTCCGTCGCAGGTCTCCCGTCGAGGGCCTCGGTGCCCGCTTCTCTCGAAGGGGTCCCGCGGTTCGGGAACGTCTTCGTCATCATCGGCGAGAACGAAGAGCTGGTGCAGATCAACCACAACACGATGCCGTACCTCGTCGACACGCTGATCCCGCGATCTGCCTTCCTCGACAAGTTCTACGGCGTCACGCACTTCTCCACCGGAGGGTACGTCGGCATGACGTCGGGGCAGTACACGCCGTGCGAACAGTTCGACAAGAAGCCGGCCGAGTGTCACCAGGGCGTCGACAACATCTTCCACCAGCTGACCGGTGCTGGCGCGTCCTGGACCGAGTGGAACGAGTCGATGCCGGAGCCGTGTTACCTCACGAACTCGGGTGCGGCGAAGACGTTGAACTCCTACGCCGTGAAGCACAACCCTGCCGTGTACTACGACAACATCGAGGGCGCGGGTGGCGTGTGGTCGGCGACCAACCGGTCCGAGCTGTGCATGACCAACGTGATCCCGACCGGCGGGTCGGGGCCGAACGACACGAGTGCGCTCGACGCCGCCCTCGAGAGCGGAAACGTGGCCGACTTCAACTTCATCGTCCCGAACATGTGCGAAGACGCGCACGACCAGTGCCCTGGCCGGCCCGGACCACCGATCAACCAGTTCGACGACTTTCTCGCGCGAGAGGTCCCGAAGATCCTCGCGTCGCCGGCCTTCGGATCCGACGGCGTGTTGATCGTGACGTTCGACGAGGGGACGTCCACGACCGGCGGCTCCCCATCCAGCGGCAACACCCCGTGCCAGGCGTGGGTGACGTGTCCACACCCGTTCAACGGCGGAGGGAACGTCGCGTTCCTCGTGATCAGCCCCCTGGCCAAAGTCGGCGTCTCTCACGAGCGTGCGGATCTCTACAGCATGCTGCGGACGCTCGAGGACGGATTCGGGATCACGGACTACCTCGGGGCCGCCGCCGACGCGAGGGCGATCGACGAGATCTGGAACTAACTCACCGCGGACTTGGCGATAGGCGTGAGGGGCGAGTTACGCCATCTCGGCGCCGTCGCCGCATGGAACCCGCCGCCTCCAGAGAGGCGCTGGCGGCCCGAGCTGGGCCTCCTTGATCGCCGTCGCCGGGCGTTTCGTGCCCTTGAGGCCGCCCGCCGATAGGCTGATAGGCGCCGCGTTCGTGCCAGAGAAGGTTTCCAACCAATTCTCGCCCAGGTTATCGACTCTCATGGTCGAAGGTCCTCCCCGTCCTCGCGTTCGGCGTCCT
>JAYVBZ010000330.1:0-6121 GCA_043750215.1 Actinomycetota bacterium | reverse complement strand
CGTGGCAACGTCCTGGACTCCCATGGAAACCTCTTGGTAGGCAACCGGCTCAGTCTTCAGGTTCAGGTGAACCAGCAAGAGCTTGGGGTTAACAAGACGGCGATCCTTGCCCGTCTCGCGAGCCTTCTGGAGACCAAGGTCTCCACCCTGGAGGCCCGCTTGGCCGACCCGAAATACTTCCCGTATGCCCCGATCCCTGTGGCGTTCGACGTGCCTAAGGAGGTGTCGTTCTACGTCGCCGAGCACGCCGATCGCTTCCCCGGTGTTCGCGTGGTGGAGGCTCCGATCAGTGACTACCCCGGCGGGACGCTTGCTGCACACATCCTTGGCTTCGTCGGGCCGATCAGTGCGACGCAGATCGCGCAGCCTGCGTTCGACGGCTACGACCCGAACGACATCGTTGGCAAGACCGGCCTGGAGTTGCAGTACGAGCACTACCTTCAGGGGACGAAGGGCAAAGACTTCTACCTCGTGAATGCTGCGGGCAAGCAGATCAAGTCGATCGGGAGCGAGCCTGCGCAGCCCGGAGACAACGTGGTGCTGTCGATCGACGCCCGGATCCAGCAACTGGCCGAACAGCAACTCCTGAGCGGGATCATGACCGCGCGTGGCAACATCGACAGCTCCGGTGGCGGACTCCTGACGGCGAATGCGGGCGCGGTCGTGGTGATGGACCCGCAGACGGGCGCGATCATCGCCCTGGCCTCGTGGCCCACCTTCGATCCCCGTTGGTTCGTGCAAGGGATGACGTCGAAGCAATACCGGCTGCGGTTCAACCTGGCCAGGGACGGGCAGCCGGCCTATAACCGCGCTGAGGCCCAGGTCTATGCGCCGGGTTCGACCTTCAAGCCGTTCGTCGCGTTGTCCGCGCTCAGGAGTGGCGTCGCCAGCGAGGGGGGGACCTACGCGTGTCCCTCTGTCTACACCTACCCGAACGATCCGACCCACCAGCAATTCCACAACTTCGAATCGAGTTCGGGATTCATGGATCTGGCCACTGCGCTCCGCGTGTCGTGTGACACCGTGTTCTATAAGTTCGGTGCGGACTTCTACGACAAGAGTTCGGGTGGCACCCAAGGTGTGGATCTGCTGTCGAACGATCTGCTGCCGTTCGGGTTCGGATCACCGACGGGTATCGATCTTCCGTTCGAGCCGGCGGGCACGCTTCCCGGGTTCGACTACGCGCTCCAGCACAAGGATGTCTATCCCTACGGGTGGCTACCGGGCAACTCTATCTTGACGGCCATCGGACAGGATTCGGTGGCCGTGACGCCCCTGCAGCTGGCAACTGCCTACAGCGCCATCGCGAACGGCGGCAAACTGTGTCGGCCTCACCTCGCCGATCACATCGAGACTCCCGACGGCAAGACCGTGAAGACCATCGCCCCGAAGTGCCACTCCATCCCGTACACGGCCCAGCAACTGCAGTTCATCCGGGGGGCGCTGTCGGGGGTAACGACCGGGGGGACGGCCGTGAGTGCCTTCGCGGGGTTCCCGTTGTCCAGCATCCCGGTTGCCGGGAAAACGGGGACGGCGCAACGTCCGCCATTTCAGGACACGGCCTGGTTCGCGGGGATGGCACCGGCCGGCAATCCCCAGTACGTCGTGGTAGCGATGGTCGAACAAGGTGGGTTCGGGGGCAGCACGGCGGCCCCCATCGTTCGCCACATCATGGAGGGACTGTTCCACCTGCCGCAGACCAACCCGATCAAGGCAGGACCCTGATGGACCTGGTTGCGGGTCGAACGTTCGCCGATGATCGCCGGCCGATCCGTCATCTGGATCCGGTGCTGATCGGAGCGGCGAGCGTCCTCTCGATCATCGGGCTCTTCCTGATCTATTCGTCCAAGCACGCCAGGCTGCTCGCCACGGGCGGCGACCCGATGTACTTCGTGAAGAAGCAGGTCACCGCCATGGTGATCGGATTGACCCTGCTGCTCTTGGTGGCGTTGGTCGACTACCGATTCTTCAAGGTCTACGCGGGTTTCATCTACGCGGCGGCGCTCACCATGTTGGTCCTGGTCCGCATCCCCGGCGTCGGCACCACGACCCTGGGTGCGCAGCGGTGGTTCCAGTTCGCCGGCTTCCAGTTCACGCCCTCGGAGTTCACGAAGATCGCGCTCTGCATCATGCTCGCCGCCACCCTGTCCGAACTCCGGAACCCCGAGCCGACATTGAGGGACACGCTCCGGGTCTGCCTGGTCGGCGCCGTTCCCATGGGGCTCGTCTTCATCCAGCCGGACATCGGGACGACGATCGTGCTGGTCGGGCTCACGGTGGGGATCCTGGTCGTAGCCGGCGCAAGGGGACGGCATCTTGCTGCCATCGCTTTGGCTGCGATCGTGATGATCGCCCTCGCCTTTCAACTCGGCGTGGTCAAGGACTACCAACTGGCGCGCATCACGACGTTCCTCGATCCGGGGCACAGCAGCCTCAAGCTCAACTACAACAAGGACCAGGCGGAGATCGCGGTGGGTTCGGGCGGGCTCCTGGGGTCCGGCTACCTCAACGGCACGCAGACGAACCTCGAGTTCGTGCCCGAGCAGTACACCGACTTCATCTTCACGGTAGCGGGAGAGGAGTTCGGGTTCGTGGGGGCGATGGTGTTGCTCCTGCTGTACGCGGTGCTGATCTGGCGGGCGATCAGGACGAGCTACCTCGCGAAAGATCCGTTCGGGACGTACACGGCAGCGGGGATCGCGGCGATGTTCTCCATCCAGATGTTCGTGAACATCGGCATGGTGATCGGGATCATGCCGATCACCGGCATCCCGCTACCCTTCGTGAGTTACGGGGGCACCGCAACCATGGCGAATCTCGCCGCGGTCGGGCTGTTGCTGAATATCCACATGCGGCGGTTCAAGTAGGGCTCAGTCGACCGAGGCTAGCGTCCAGAGGAAGGTCGAGCCCCCGGCGCCGGTCCGTTCCAGGGTCACGTCTCCTTCCATAGCCCTCGCGGACATCCGAGCAAGCGCCAGCCCGAGCCCAGCGCCCTGATGTGTCCGGGTGTTGAGTCCTTCGCCTTGTTCCATAGGGGCGAACATCCGTTCCGCGAGTCCTGGGTCGATGCCCTTGCCGTGGTCCGACACCCGCACCTCGACCGAACCTCCTCGCACCGTGACGCGGATGGTCACGCTCGAGTCTTCCGAGGAGAAGGAGACGGCGTTTTCCACCAGCTCCTCGACGATCTGGCGCGCTGCCTGCCGGTTGAGGCTGGCCATGAGCGGGGCCGCCGGTGCGTCCACGATCACCCGGTCGTGGTCGTCGGCAACCGCCTGGGCGACCTCCACGACGTCCGCCCATTCGGTCATGCCCGCTTCCAAGGCTGCCTCGAAACGTTCAACAAGACGAGCCAGGTCCTGTGCCCGAGTGATGAGGCGCTCCCGCATCTCCACCCGTTCAGGTTCGGTCGCGTTGGGGTGGCCCAGGGTCTGAGCCATGCCCAGGATGACCGTCAACGGGGTCCTGAGCTCGTGCCCAAGCCTAGAGACCAGCTGGTGCCGTCGGGCGGCCCGCTCCAGGAGGGCTTCCTGGGCAACCTCCAACTGGCGGATCCGGCGCCGTTCCCGCTCAAGGGCTTCCGTCAGTTCCTCGATGACGGAGGGGGTGACCTCAGGCGAGATGACGCCACCTCCGCGAGCCGCGGCGTGGACGGCGTGCAGGATCTCATCACCGTCGGAATCCTTGAGGACGTAGCCGGACGCGCCGGCCACCAGCATGTCGCGGACCACCCGTTGATCGTCATTCCCGGTCAGCGCCACCACCCCGATCCGGGGATCGAGCGCCTTCAGGCGGCGCGTCGTCTCAACCCCATCCATGTCGGGCATCCGAACGTCCATGAGGACGACATCGGGCATCGTGGCGAGCACCATGTTGATGGCATCCCTGCCACTCGCCGCCTGACCGACGATCAAGAGGTCGTCGGTATCTAGCAGAGCCAGGAGCGAGTCACGGAATCCGGCGTTGTCGTCGACCACGAGAACGCGGACGCGCGAAGCCAGCACGGAAGAACTCTTCTGGGCCATGCATGAAGTGTCGGTGTCATCACCCCCCGTGGCTATCGGCCGGTAAGGCCCTTTCCATCGGGGGACAAGCGAGGTGGTCCCTGGTCACGCCTGACTAGGTCGGCTGATAGGTGCGCCGAACAGCAACGGGGAGGACCTTCGGCTGCTATCCTGTTGGGCAGACGTGCCTGCCAGGCCGCAGCCCTCCGAAGCGGCGCCCAGGCAGGATCGAAGGAAAGTCGAGGTGGCGCGCGACCGCGCCGCGAGGGTGCGAGAGCATCTCGCGGGACAGACGGTACGCGAGCGCCGGAGTCAGGACGTTTCGGGTGCGCGGGAACGCGCGTGCGACCGGTGTGCGGCGGACGGACCGCCAGGCACGGGCGCATGGACCGGCGAAAGTCGGTGACGCACACGCACCCACACGCTCCAGCCCGGTCGGCCCCCTCGCCTCGAGCGAAGGGAGAGCTCCTGATGGATCGGGAGACAGAGGTTCAGGCGTCAACGACGTCCGAACCGGCAGCACCAGCAGCACCAGCAGCTTCACCAGCTTCACCACCAGCGTCGGCCGCGACCGCCCCGGCGGAGGCTCCTTCAGCGGCTCCGCGACCGCGTCCCAGCGCGCCGAAGTTCGGCATCCAGGAGCCGGCCGTCATCCAGCGGGTCCCGCGAGCGCCGATCCCCCCCCGCCCAGAACCTGATCGGGAGGAGTTCGACCAGGGCGAGAACGACGGCACCGGAACCGGTGCCGCTCGCCGCAGACGGGGAGGCCGTGGCCGAGGCGGCCGTGGAACCGGACCACGTCCTGATGTCGACGATGACAGCGACGCCGCTCCTTCAGCTACCGGGGCAGGCGATCAGGAGCGGCCCAGCCCCGCGCCTCGGACTCGATCCCCCCGGCCCTCGGCAGGGCAAGGCGACCGCCAGCCCCGATCTGATCGCCAACCGGCTTCGCGCGAGCGAGCTGGCGCAGGCGGGCTCGACACAGATACCCCGGGGACTTCGGACGGTGATGAAGGAAGCTCCACCGCTCCGAGGGCAGCCGGAGAGGGCACCGGAGCGCCACGCCGGCGCAGCCGAGGTGGCCGCGGACGTGGGAGCGGGTCCGGTCAGGGCCAGGGATCGCGGCCCAGCGCCTCACGCGCCGATGAAGACTTCGACAAGGATGTCGACGACAACGCTTCGATGACCGATACGCCCGATTCCCAGCGGGATGACGCGCTGCCTGATCAGGAAGGGGCAGCGTCGGGCAGTCGCCGTCGCGGCCGCCGCAGCACCGGGTCATCCAAACCTGCCCCAGATGCCGAGGAGGCTCCGAAGGACGCGAGGTCCGGTGGTGGTCGTTCCTCTAGCGAGAAGTCGCTGGAGGCCCACATCGCAGCAGGCGGGTCAACGCGCGGCATCAGGAGCAGCCGCTCACGTACGGGCCGGGTGGGAGGCCGCGATGGTCGCAGGCGTCGCGAGCCGGAACCCACGCCGCCCCGCATCACCGACAAACTCATGGTCATCACCGAGCACGGCGACCGGGATCAGATCGCGGTGTTGGAGGGAAGCGCCTTGGTGCAGCATTACGTCACCCGCGCCGGCGCCACGTCCATGGTTGGCAACGTTTTCCTGGGCCGAGTGCAGAACGTGCTCCCGGGCATGGAGGCGGCATTCGTAGACTTCGGCCGCGGCCGGAACGGCGTCCTGTACGCGGGTGAAGTCAACTACACCCCCGAGGACCTGGAAGGCCCCGCTCCACGGATCGAGCAGGTCTTGAAGGCCGGGCAGGCCGTCATGGTGCAGGTCACGAAGGACCCGATGGGTGGAAAGGGCGCGCGGCTCACTGCCCAGATCTCGATGCCCGGCCGCTTCTTGGTGCTCGCGCCCGACCAGGCTGTGAGTGGTATCAGTCGCCGCCTTCCCGACGAGGAACGCAAGCGTCTCAAAGGCATCCTGAAGAAGGTCCGCCCGGAACGCCACGGCATCATCGTTCGAACCGCCGCCGAGGGCGCGTCGGAGGAGGCGCTCACCACCGACTTGGAGCGGCTGGTCCGTGAATGGGATGACATCAACCGGAAGGCGAAGAAGGCGAAGGCTCCTGCCACCCTCTACGAGGAACCCGAACTGACCGTTCG
>JAYVBZ010000329.1:0-2420 GCA_043750215.1 Actinomycetota bacterium | reverse complement strand
ACCGGCTGGTTCAATCTTCTGGGACAGGTCGCCGTCACTGCAGGGATCGACTTCGGCTTCGCGGCATTCTTCTGTGCATTCCTGCACTTCGCCTTCAGCGTTGAGATCACGAAGCTGATCTTGGTCGGTTCCTACACAGGCATCCTCGCGATCCATGGATTGATGAATACGTTCGGCATCAAGGTCGTGGCGTTGCTGAACGATGTGAGCGTATGGTGGCACGTCGTCGGCGTGCTGGTCATCTTCGGGATCCTGTTCCTGGTTCCGGACCACCACACCAGTTTCGGAAACATCTTCAGCTTCAGCAAGACGGCCTCGGCCGGCCAGGTCCCGGGATTCATCAACGGCAGTGGGTTCTCCAGCGGGTTCTTCGGCTCGACGGTCTACATCTTCATGGTCGGATTACTCCTGGCGCAATACACGCTGACCGGGTACGACGCGTCCGCCCACATGACCGAGGAAACGCACCAAGCGGACATCTCGGGACCGAAGGGGATCTACCGGTCGGTCATCTATTCGGTGATCTTCGGCTACATCCTCCTGCTCGGCGTCTGGTACGCGGTGCAGGGGATGTCCGGGTACTCTAATGCACTCGGGTTCCAACTGGAGACGGCGAACGTGGCAGCGCCAGCGCAGATCTTCTTCGATGCCGTCGGCAAGAGTTGGACGATCTTCATCCTGCTGATCGTGCTGGGCGCCCAATTCTTCTGTGGTATGGCGTCAGTCACCGCCAACTCCCGCATGATCTACGCCTTCTCGCGCGACGGCGCCCTCCCTGGGTCGAAGTTCTGGCACAAGATCAACAAGCGCACGCGAACCCCCACCAACTCGATCTGGTTCGCAGTGGTCGGGGCGTGGCTGCTCGTCGCGCCCGCGTACTGGCTCGGTAGCGCGGTCGCCTATTACGCGGTCACAGCGATCGCGGTGATCGGCCTCTACATCGCATACGTGATACCCACCTACCTTCGGCTCCGCGCAGGTAGAGCCTTCACCCCGGGACCCTGGAGCCTCGGAAAGTGGAGCACCCTGGTTGGATGGATCGCGGTCATATGGGTGGTGTTCATCTCCATCATCCTGATGATGCCCCAATACAGCCCGGGTGGGCTGGGCCTCTCGTTCGTTAACTCGTTCAACTTCGCGCCGGTAGCGGTGGGCGTCGTGATCGGGTTCGCGGGGATCTACTGGCTGGTATCGGCTCGCAAATGGTTCACAGGGCCGAAGGTGATGGGCACCACCGAGGAACTCGCCGCTATCGAGCGGGAACTCGGAGAGGTCTAACAAGCGCAGTACAGAGGGGCGCGGTCGGATCCCGGCCGCGCCCCTCGCGTCTTCGCAGGAGGTTCGATGGACGTCAAGGGGATGCTCACCAAAGCCCAGCTACAGGACCTCGCGCAGGTCGGCGAGATCGACACGGTGCTCTGCATGTTCACCGACCTTCAAGGGCGCTTCATGGGCAAGCGCGTCCTCCCCGACTTCTTCACAGAAGAGATCTTGGGCCAGGAGGGCCTGCACGCCTGCCTCTACCTCTTGGCTGTCGACATGGAGATGGAGCCGCTCCCGGGGTACGAGTACGCGAGTTGGGACACCGGCTACGGCGACTTCAAGATGGTGCCTGACGTCTCGACGTTGCGGCTGTGTCCGTGGCTGGAGAAGACCGCGATGGTCATCTGCGACATCGCCGATGAGCACGATGACTCCCCCGTCGCGGTCGCGCCTCGTCAGATCCTGCGCGACCAGATCGCCCGCGCGGCAGAGATGGGATACCTGGTCAAGACCGGCAGCGAACTGGAGTTCTATCTGTTCAAAGATGGCTACGACGAGCTGGCCGAACGCGGCTACCGGGACCCCCGGCCAAGCAGCAGCTACATCATGGATTACCACATGCTCCAGACCACCAAAGACGAGTGGATCATCCGCCAGATCCGCAACCACATGCGCGGTGCGGGGATCCCCGTCGAATTCAGCAAGGGCGAGTTCGGGCGGGGACAGCATGAGATCAACATCACCTACTCCGATGCGCTTTCCAACGCCGATCACCACTCGCTCTACAAGCACGGCGTGAAAGAGATCGCAGCGCTCAACGGCGTCGCCGCGACCTTCATGGCGAAGTGGACCATCGAGGAGGCCGGCTCAAGTTGTCACGTGCACTCCAGCATCTGGAGCGCAGACGGCAAAGAGTCGCTCACCTTCGACGACACGAAGCCGGATCACATGACCGACGAATTCCGCTGGTACTTGGGTGGCCTGTTGGCGACCGCGCGCGAGATGAGCTGGATGTATGCGCCGTTCGTCAATTCCTACAAGCGGTATCAACTCGCTTCGTGGGCGCCTACGGCGATCGTGTGGAGCGGCGACAACCGGACGTGTGGATTCCGAACGGTGGGAGAGCGCGCGGGGTTCCGCGTCGAGTGCCGGATCCC
>JAYVBZ010000328.1:0-2729 GCA_043750215.1 Actinomycetota bacterium | reverse complement strand
CGTCGCCACGGCCGTCAAGAACGCGCGCGAGATGGCCCTTCTCCCGTACTCGACACGATGAAGATCATCCTGCAGAAGCCCGTCGAGAAGCTCGGTGTCCCGGGGGATATCGTCGACGTCGCCGACGGCTACGCCCGGAACTTCCTCGTGCCTCGGGGCTTGGCGGTGAAGGCCGAGAAGGGTGCGGTCAAACACTCCGAAAGCCTCCGACGCGCCCACGTATCGCGTCAGTCCGCAGAGAAGAGCGAATACGAGGCCATCGCCTCCACGCTCATCTCGGCCGGACCCGTCACCATCGCGGCCCGCGTCGGCGAGGAGGGCAAGCTCTTCGGTTCGGTCACGTCGGCAGAGATCGCGGAAGCGCTCGCGACCCACGCCGGGGTGACCATCGATCGCAAAGACATCCATCTGGACGAACCCATCCGCTCGGTCGGTACGCACGAGGTTCGGGTGCATTTGTTCCAGGACGTCGATCCGATCGTGACGGTTGAGGTGACTGCGGCGGAGTAGTTCGTACCGTTTGGCGCACGGAGCCGGGGCGTGGTCCCCGGCTTCTTGCGTTCACGGGGTGTGCTCGGGAACGGGGATGGCCCGGCGGGCGGTCGGGACGCGCCGCGGGCTGCTCGGACGCCTTGAGGATGGCGCTCCCCGGCCCGGAACGGGGGGTGCCGGCGCCTCGTCAACGCCCTCGGCACGTTCCCTCCCGTCTGGTCGGGCACCTCGCGGACGCCGTCTGGATCACGGGGGGCGTCCCCCGGTACGAGTCCCTTTCAGCGAACGGTGGGCGCCAACAAGCTTGGAGGCAGTGATTCCCAGCCGTTTGGCAGTGCGGGGACCGACCATCGTTCATCTGGCCGCCAATCGACCCATGGCATCGTGTAGGGATCGCTGGATCGCTGTACCCGCTGGATCGCGCGCGCTCCCTCCCGTCGAATCGCTGCTGCGAGTGAGGGCGCGAAGATGGCGGCCTGGACGGCTTCTTCGAGCTCATCTTCGTCCTTCCACGCCCACGAGCCGTCGGGTTCGACTTCGATGTCGAGGATGTCGTCGGTGGCATCGAATCCGAGGGAGGTCCTAACGAAAGGGGACTGGAGATTCACGTACCAACCGTCGAAGCGCCATGTGTCTGCCTCCCAGAACAACCACACGCTGTGATGGTCGCCCCGTTGCCAATGACAGAGGACATGGAACGAGTGCCACGGACGAAGTTCAAGCACCCAGGGAGAATCCGGGATCCGAAGGGGCGCACCACCTTCCGTGCGAGCGGGTGCACGAACCTCCGCCCCGGGAGGCCAATACAAGAGCGTGCGGCCGTCGGTGTCCTCCGCGACGATCTCAGCGCGTGCGTACCACACGCGTCCTCGATACAGGTCACGATGGACGACGACCTGGCCGGGCTCGAAGTGAGCGGGCGTACTCATCCGAGGAATCGTATCCGCGTCCGCGTGGTTCGACCTCCGCCGGCGGGATCGGACGACAGGCTTGCGGCCCGCTTTGTCAGATCCCGCTGCGGCAACGCGGCAACCCCCCGCCGCGTGGGGCAAGGTGCGCCCGTGGAGAGCCGCGGCGAGCACGAACTCAAAGGGGTCGCCGACCGCTGGCACCCCTACGCGGTGGTGAGCGGAAAGGATGGAGGGTCGCGTTTCCACTTGCCTCATAGGTCTGATCGCACACACGCCCCGTCGCTCGTAGAGTTGACAGATGGACACCGAAAGCCTCCTCGTTCTGGTGCGGTACCACGGATGGGCGAACCGGCGGATCGTCGAGACCGCCGCTGCGCTGACCGACGATGAATTCCGCGGTCCGGCGCCGCTCGATCACGGGACCGCGTTCGACACGCTCCGCCACCTGTTGGACGCGGACTGGAGCTGGCGCGAGTACCTCACCGGGCGCGACGTCGGTGAGACCTCCGTCTGGGACCACGGGATCCAGCTCGACGACCTCCCGTCCATCACGGCGTTCTGCGCTGAAGAGCAGGAGCGGCTTGAGCGCTACGTCACGTCGCTGGACGCCGCCGCCTTGGACGAGGAGGTGCTGATCGGCCCCGACGACCGAGCGCCGCGGTGGGTGATCCTCGCGCACGTGGTGAACCACGGGACTCAGCACCGAAGTGAGCTGGCCCTGTACCTGACCGAACACGGCCACTCGCCCGACCAGCTCGACCTGATCGATGCCTACACGCCGTTGTTATCGGGCTGACATGAAGGTGGGCGACGCCGTTGAGTTCGTGTTCAACGGCTGGCTGTGAGGTAGCCTGACCGGCGACAGAGCGGCGGTGGTCACGCGCAGGTAAGGAAGGGGCAAGAAGTGGGCATCTTCACGGTGATGGTCCGTGGGCGCGGGAGACTCGCGTCCGCGTCGCAGCGGTCTTCCGGCTAGCGGTCAACATCTCCTTCGAAGCGACGTCCTTGCGGCGGAGCTTGTGGCGAACGCGGGTGTCGGACCCGGCGATCTCGTGCTCGAGATCGGGGCGGGCAGAGGCCGGCTCACCCTCCCGCTCGCCGATGCAGCGCGACGCGTGGTGGCGGTCGAGATCGACGCGGCATTCGTTTCGGGACTGCGGCAGCTATTCGCAGGTCGGGAGCACGTCGAGTTGGTGCAGTCTGATTTCCTCAAGCTGCCCTCCCCGAGGGAACCGTTCCGGGCGTTCGGAAACGTGCCGTTCGCGCTGACGACGCCGATCCTCAGGCGGCTCTTGGACGATCCGACCTCCGGACTGACGAGGGCGG
>JAYVBZ010000327.1:0-1588 GCA_043750215.1 Actinomycetota bacterium | reverse complement strand
CGCCCCGCGACCGCTCCGACCCTCAACAACCCCTCCCGTTGGGCACGGATATGCCGGTGGGAACGCGGTTCTTCGGACGCGCCGACGGCGTGACGCCGGGCTGGCTCCCTGGACTCGAGGCGCCGGCCGACGCCGACCTGGACTCCTGCGTGGCGTGCGGCCTCTGCCTGCCTCACTGCCCGACCTACCGCCTAAGCGGTGAAGAGACGATGTCCCCACGCGGGCGGATCGCCGCGATGCGAGCCGTGGCCGATGGGACCGCCACACCGGACGAACGCTTCGCGGAACTCATGGATCAGTGCCTGGTGTGCCGGGCGTGCGAAGACGTGTGCCCGTCGCACGTCCCGTTCGGCCGGATGATGGAGGCCGCGCGGGTCCAGGTCGAGCCGCAACGACCCGCCGCCGCTCGCTCGGTTCGACGGCTGGGGCTTCAAGGCCTCCTGCCGCGGAAGAAGCTCCTGTGGATGGCGGCAGCCCTGCAACCGTTCGTACGTCCGTTCCTTCCCGCGCGCGTCCGGGCACTCACCCCCAAGCCCACGGCGCTCTTCAGCCGGCTCCCGTCCATGACGGAACCCCCGGCGGGTGTCACCGTTCGCGGAACCGTCGGGCTCCTGAGCGGTTGCGTGCAAGACCGCTGGTTCAGGAACGTGAACCTGGCAACGATCCGGGTGCTCTCGGCGAACGGCTGGCGTGTGTCGGTCCCCCGGAATCAGTCCTGCTGCGGCGCGCTCCCGGCGCACAACGGCCGACCGAGCCTGGGGCGAGCGCTGGCGGAACATAACGCGAGCGTGTTCGCGGACGTGGATCACGTGATCGTGAACGCAGCCGGCTGCGCCGCGCACCTCTCGGAAGATCCGAACGGGCCGCCGATCCGCGAGATCACGGCGTTCCTCCAGCAGGAGGGCCTTCGCGAGGGCGTCACGTTCACCGCGTTGGACGGACCAGCGCCGCTCCGCGTGGCGTATCACGACGCTTGCCATGCCCTGCGAGTCCTCAAGATCCACGATGAGCCGCGTGAGCTTCTACGCCAGATCCCCGGCGTGGAACTCGTGGAGATCAGCGACGGCGATCGGTGTTGCGGCGCGGCCGGCCTCTACAACGTCACGCAGCCCCAACTGTCCGGTGCACTCCGACGCCAGAAGGCAGAAGCGGTTCGCGATACGGGCGCCACCACCATCGCCAGCGCCAACCCGGGGTGCACGATGCAGCTGATCGCCGGCCTCCGAGAACTGGGCGTGCACGCCACCGTGGTCCACCCCCTCGAACTCCTGGATCGCGCCCTAACCGTGACCGCAGGTCGCTGACCTTCAGGCGGCACCGATTAGCGCGGACGGACGCCGCCCTCCTACGCTAACGCCATGCAGACCGACGTCCCCGCCGCGCTACGACGCGATGTTCGCCTGCTCTCAACGGCGCTCGGTCACGTCCTGGAAGAGACTGAAGGAGCCGAACTCCTTCAGGACGTGGAGCGGCTCCGCCATGCAACCATCGCAGCCCGCCGAGCGAATGCGGGGCCCAACGCACTCGATGCGCCCGTCAAGATGACGGAGGCATTCGAGCCCCACCGAGCAGAGCATCCGCTGGAACA
>JAYVBZ010000326.1:0-5784 GCA_043750215.1 Actinomycetota bacterium | reverse complement strand
GGGTCGTCCATCAGGAACCCGCCCCCGCCCATGGCCACGATATGTCGCTCCACGGCTACGCGTCGCCTTCCAGCATCGGGATGCGGACCCCCCGCTCGTTCGCAACGGCGAGCGCGTCCTCATAGCCTGCGTCGGCGTGGCGTACGACACCCATCCCCGGGTCGGACGTCAGCACTCGTTCCAGCCGGTCGCGCGCATTCTCGGAACCATCGGCCACCACCACCATGCCGGCGTGGATCGAATAGCCGATCCCCACTCCGCCGCCGTGATGCACGCTGACCCAGTGGGCGCCGGCGGCGGTGTTGATGAGGGCGTTGAGGATGGGCCAGTCGGCGATGGCATCGGACCCGTCCTTCATGGATTCTGTCTCGCGGTAGGGACTCGCGACGCTCCCACCGTCCAAGTGGTCGCGGCCGATGACGATCGGCGCGGCCAGCTCACCGCTGGCCACCATCTCGTTGAACTTCAGTCCCGCCTTCGCTCGCTCGCCGTAGCCGAGCCAGCAGATCCGGGCCGGAAGCCCTTGGTAGGCAACGCGTTCCTGGGCCAGCTCCAACCAGCGCTGGAGCCGCTCGTTGTCGGGAAACAACTCGGCCACAGCGCGGTCCGTTTTCACGATGTCCTCGGGATCCCCGGAGAGCGCCGCCCATCTGAACGGCCCTTTCCCCTCGCAGAACATCGGCCGAACGAACGCCGGCACGAACCCGGGGAAGCTGTAGGCCTCCTCTTGCGACAACCCGCCGATCTGCGCCCCCGCCCGAAGGTTGTTCCCGTAGTCGAAGGTCACCGAACCCCGGCGCAAGAAGCCAACCATGGCGCGGACGTGCGCCGCCATGCTCTCGTAGGCCAGCCGCTGATAGTCCTTGGGATCGCTCAGGCGGAGCTCCGCAGCGGCTTCGAGGCTCAGTCCGGCTGGCACGTAGCCGCCCAGCGGGTCGTGGGCGCTGGTCTGATCGGTGACGATGTCGGGCCGAAAACCTCGCGCGAGGAGGTTGTCAGCACGTCGGCGCAGTTGCCCACCAGCCCGATGGATACGGCTTCGCGCTGCGTCCTCGCAGTCTCTGCCCATCCCAACGCCTCTTCCAACGAATCTGTTTCCCGGTCGACGTAACGAGTCTTGATCCGCCGCTCGATACGGACCGGGTCAACCTCAACGCAGAGGGCCACGCCCCCATTCATCGTGACGGCCAGAGGCTGCGCGCCCCCCATCCCCCCCAGCCCACCGGTAAGCGTGATCGTGCCGGCAAGGGACCCGCCGAATCGCTGCGCAGCGCATTCCGCCAACGTTTCGTAGGTCCCTTGCAAGATCCCTTGGGACCCTATGTAGATCCACGAACCGGCCGTCATCTGACCGTACATCGTGAGCCCGGCGTCCTCGAGGTCACGGAAGGTGTCCCAGTCGGCCCATTTGGGAACAAGCATGGAATTTGAGATGAGGACGCGGGGGGCCATCTCGTGAGTCCGAAACACGGCGACGGGCTTCCCCGACTGCACCAGCAGGGTCTCGTCGTCCTTGAGCGTCTTGAGCGTCCGGATGATGGCGTCGTAGGCCTCCCAGGAACGGGCGGCCCGGCCCGTTCCTCCGTAGACCACCAGGTCCTGGGGGCGCTCGGCCACGTCGGGATCAAGGTTGTTCATCAGCATCCGCATGGCAGCTTCCTGGGGCCAGGAGCGGCAGGACAGCTCAGGGCCCCGCGGGGCGCGGATCTCACGGGCACTCATTCTTACCTCCCAGGTCGACCTCGGGATGCTACCCCTCTTGGGTGACCCCCCGTCTGGGTGATTGTGTCGGCCCCCGTCGGCGGGTAGCGTCCCTGCCGTGGCTTCCGTTGGCTTCTCCTCAGCCACGGGCAACGGCACGTCCTCCGATCCGATCACGGTCTTGATCGCGGACGATGAACCTGCGCTTCGTGTGGCGCTTTCCGATCTCCTAGGCCAGGAGGATGGTGTCGTCCTGGTGGGCACCGCTGGCGATGCAGACGAGGCGATCGAGCTGGCCGGCTCCCGTCGGCCCGACGTTGCGCTGGTAGATGTGAAGATGCCGGCCGGTGGAGGCCCTCGGGCGGCGCGCGAGATCATCCGAGTCTCGCCCGGCACCCGCGTCATCGCTCTGAGCGCGTTCGAAGATCGACCGACCGTGCTCGAGATGCTTCGGGCCGGCGCCGTCGGCTACCTGGTGAAGGGAACCGCCGCCGGAGAGATCATCGAGTCCATCGGCAAGGTGGCCCGCGGGGGTACGAGCCTCAGTTCAGAGGTTATCGGCGGCGTCGTACATGAACTTAGCTCCCAGCTTCGTCGCGAGGAGATCATCGAGCAGGAGCTGGATAGCCGCCGCGGCGTTATCCAGCGGTTCCTTGACGGCGAGGGACTTTCGATGGCCTTCCAGCCCATCGTTGATCTCCGGAACCGGAATACGGTTGGGATGGAGGCCTTGGCCCGATTCCGTGCGCTCCCCGTCCGTCCGCCCGATCAATGGTTCGCCGAAGCGGTTCGGTTGGAACTGGGTATCCAACTGGAGTTAACCGCCATCCGCGAGGCGCTGAACGCGCTGCCGAAGCTCCCGCCCGACGTCTACCTCTCGGTGAACGCCTCTCACCACGCCGCGATGTCCCCCGACCTACCGGCGATCCTTGACGCCGCGGGGCCTAGGATCGTCGTCGAGATCACCGAGCACGAGGCGGTCGAGGACTACGGTCCCCTCCTGCGTTCGCTGGATACGCTTCGAGCCTCGGGCTGCAGGGTGGCCATCGACGACGCGGGCGCCGGCTATGCCAGCCTCCGGCATACGCTGCAGCTGGCACCCGACATCGTGAAGGTGGACATCAGCCTTACTCGCGATATCGACTCGGATCGCGGCCGCAGAGCACTCGCGTCGGCGCTCATCTCGTTCGCCGATGAGATGGGGATGACGATCGTTGCCGAAGGCATCGAATCGCAGGCCGAGCTGGACACCCTGCTGGAGCTCGGCGTTGCCTTCGGACAGGGCTACTTCCTGGCCGAACCCGCTCCCCTGCCCTGACGCGAGTTAGATGTTTCGCCGATCGATCGCCCACGAGGACCCGTCCGTTGCCTTCGTGAATGACTTCATCTCGGTCGCCACCGCGACAGCCTCCGCGTAGTGGAGGAACTTGCGGGTATCGGTTGACGCGATCCCGATGGAGACCGACAGGAGCGGGAATCGCTGGAGCTCACCCCTGCGGTTGGTCACTTCGATGAATCCCTGCGCGCGGTCCGCCTCGTCGTAACGAGCGGGTGCCTCCTGATCGAATCTTTCCACTATGGCCTGGGCAACCACCGCGGCGACGCCCGGAGCGACCACCACGACGAAGTCGTCACCGCCTACGTGACCCACGAACGCCTGACCACCGCTGACGTCGAGTGACACCTCCTCCAGGAGCTGCGCGGTGAGTTGGATGACCTGGTCGCCTCGCATGAAACCGTAGTGATCGTTGTAGGCCTTGAAGTGGTCGAGGTCGACGTAAAGGATGGCGAACTCTTCCGTACGTTCGACTCGGCCGTCGATCTCCTCCTCGATCCGCACGTTGCCCGGCAAGCCCGTCAAGGGCGATTGAGCCCGCATCTCCTTCGAACGTCGAAGCACCCCACGGATCCTCGCGAGCAGCTCCGGCGTATCGAACGGCTTGACGATGTAGTCGTCGGCGCCGATGGCGAATCCTTCGAGCTTGTCCGCCGACAGGCCACGGGCGGTCAGCATGATGACGCTGACACCTGCGGTCCGCGGGTCTTGACGGAGTCGCCGGGTCAGCTCGAACCCGTCCATATTCGGCATCATGACGTCGGCAAGAACGAGGTCGGGACACCGCTCCTGAGCGGCCTGCAACGCCTGGACACCGTCGTTGGCCACACGCACTTGGTAACCGGACGCCTTCAGCTCGATCTCAAGGAGACGCGCGATGAAGGGGTCGTCGTCGACGACGAGAAGGCTCTCTCCCCCGCCTATGACGCCATCTTCGACGTTCGTCTCTTCGGTCATCACTGAACCCCCCGGGCGGAACACATCCCGTAGCTGGAATCGGCAGCTTACCCCGGTGGGTGAAGCGGGTAACGCACCCTTTCTTAGGAATACCCCGGGTCGGCTGTCGGCCGAGCGTGGCACGATAGGGCGGTTGATCGCGAAAGGGGTCCGAATCATGCCCGTGCTCGAGACGTTTCTGGACGCCATGGGGAACACGCCGTTGGTCCGGCTTTCCAAGGTCACGAGGGGCGTCCGCCCTGCGGTCCTGGCTAAGCTCGAGATGCTCAACCCAGGTGGCAGCGTCAAAGACCGCATCGGGATCCGGATGATCCAGGCCGCAGAGCGAGATGGGCGTTTGAAACCGGGCGGCACGATCGTGGAGCCTACTTCTGGCAATACCGGCCACGGCCTGGCGATCGCGGCGGCGACCCGCGGGTACCGATGCATCTTCGTGATGCCCGACAAGATGAGCCAGGAGAAGATCTCGCTCCTACGGGCATACGGGGCGGAGGTCGTCATCACGCCGACCGCAGTGCCGCCGGAGAGCCCGGAGAGCTACTACCGGGTGGCCGAACGACTCGCGGCCGAGATCCCCGGCGCGTTCCAGCCGAATCAGTACTTCAATCCCGAGAACCCGAAGACGCACTACGACACCACCGGGCCGGAGATCTGGGAGCAGACCGAGGGTTCGATCGACGTCTTCGTTGCGGGGATCGGCACCGGTGGCACCATCAGCGGCGTTGGCCGCTACCTCAAAGAGCAGAACCCCGGCGTGATGATCGTCGGCGCAGATCCTGAAGGATCCGTGTACTCCGGAGACGAACCTCGCCCGTACCTGGTCGAGGGGATCGGCGAGGATTTCTGGCCCGACACGTTCGACCCGAGCGTCGTGGACCAGTACGTGAAGGTCAGCGACAAAGACTCGTTCCGGATGGCCAGGGCGGTGACACGACAGGAAGGCATCCTGGTGGGCGGTTCTGGTGGAACGGCGGTTGTCGCCGCACTCCAGATAGCCCGAGAACTCGACGATCCATCGAAGACCATCGTGGTCCTCCTGCCGGACTCGGGACGCGGGTACCTGTCGAAGATCCATTCGGACACGTGGATGCTGCAACACGGAATGCTGGACAGGCCGGCGGTGATCCGCGTCGAAGAAGTTCTCGATGCGAAAGGTGGTGACCTGCCCGCACTGATCACCGTGGATGCGCATGCGAAGGTCCGCCAGGCCGTGGACACGCTCCAACTGCACGGCATCAGTCAGGCTCCCGTGGTGCGAGAAGGCGACGGCACGGATGTCTCCCGGTTCGTCGGCTCGATCCGCGACCGTGAACTCCTGGAGCGGGTGTTCCGAGACCCCGATGCCCTTCAGGCCGACGTCGCCGAGGTCATGGCGCCACCGGTCCCGGTGGTCGAATGGGACGACGCTATCGAGGTCGTCTTCTCTGTTCTGGAGCGAGCCCCCGCCGCATTGGTTTCGAAGGAAGGACAGGTCTTGGGCGTGGTCACCCGCAGCGACCTGCTGGAGTTCCTGGCCCATCGACGGCTGCAGGCATAGTGGAGGATCGTTCTCTGGGGATCGATGTCGGCGGCCCGAAGAAGGGCTTCGACCTGGTCGTCTTGGACAACCGGCGCGTGCCTTTGGACGTCATCCGCGGGGCGAGGCTCGCCGAAGTCAAGGAGCTGATCTCGCGGTGGAAGCCCACAGTGGTGGCGGTGGATTCGCCCCCCAGATGGGGTGCCGATGGCCGGTCCAGACTCACGGAGCGCGAACTCGCCAGGTTGAACATCCATGCGTTCCCAACACCTTC
>JAYVBZ010000325.1:0-2293 GCA_043750215.1 Actinomycetota bacterium | reverse complement strand
GGTAATACCGATAGGGGCCGGTACCTCGGGAACCCCGACGGCCCCGGCCCCTCGGTGACTACATCGTTTCGATCTCTCCGTCGTGCCACTCGGGATCGGCTTCCATCAACGCCCGATACTCCAGGTACATCTCGTTCATCTTCGGGTCATCCGCGTTCTTCTCGTAGGACGCCCGATCCTCGAAGACCGCGAACATCCACGCGGTGTCGCCTTCGTTCTCGAAGAGCGTGTAGGCGGTGACGTACCCCGCCGGCGGGCTGCCCCCCATCTGCCGAGTCACGACCTCACGGAGCTTGTCGCGGTTCTCGGGCTTGACGCGCGTTCGAGCCACTGATCCGTACATGAACTCCCCCTTCTGTCAGGAAGGTTCGACCCTACCCCAGCGGTGCTCGATCCGCATCCGGGGGCACCTCGCCCAGGCCCCAGGCGTCCGAGCCTCCATCCACCACCACCGTCGTGCCGGTGATGTAGGCCCCTCCTGGCGACGAGAGGAACGCGATGGTCGCGGCAACCTCCTCGGGTAGTCCCACTCGCTTGGCCGGGATGGCGCTGATGAACGCCTCCAGAGCGTCTTGCCCGCCGTACTGGAGAAGTCCCTCAGTCTGGATGAGGCCACACGCCACGCAGATCGCGCGGATCCCGTACTTGGACCACTCGTTGGACAACCCCGCCGCGAGATTCTCAAGGGCGGCGCGGGCGGCGCTGGAGTGCACCATCATCGGGATACCGCGCCGGGGGCTGAACCCGAGGAAGAACACCACCCCTTTGCGGCTCGGGATCATCCAGCGGGTGGCCACCGACTGCGTCATGTCCCATGTCGCGTCGAGGTTAAGGCGGTGCACCGCTCGGAACCCCTTGAGCGAGATGTCTTCCGCCGCGGCGGCGAACTGGCCGCCGGCATTGTTCACGAGGATGTCGACGGGACCGCCCCATGCCTGGACCGCATCAAGGAAGCCGACAACCTGATCGGGCTCGCGGATATCGCAGGCATGGGCAAGCACGTCACTGCCCGCAGCTGAGAGTTCGGCCCGCACGGTCTCGAGCGGTTCGCTTCGACGGCCACAGATCGCCACGCGCGCGCCCGTGCGCGCGAACTCGCGGGCAGTCGCGGCCCCGATGCCGGTACCCCCACCGGTCACGATAGCCGTGGCGCCGACATTCGCATCGGGCGCCAGCGGCGAGCGGAATCCATCTGCCATGGCGGGAAGTATGCCCGAGCGAACCCGGAAGGTCGATGGCGGCGGGGTGTCCCTTCACAGCTTCCCGAGCGAGTGGTCCGGCGGGTCAACCATTACGCGGACATCGCCGTACGATAGAGGGACGATGTTCGTCTTCTTCCTGCTCTTGGTACTGCTGGCCATCGCCCTGGGGATTTTGGGTGCCGTGATCAAGCTCGCGACCTTCGTGGTGCTGACCATGATCACGGTGGTGGCGCTGCTAGGGCTCCTCGGGTATCTGGCGTTCAGATGGCAGATAGGCAAGATCTCGCGCTCGCTGGAGAAACGGCTGCAGCCGCCCAGCGTTGACGACCGCTACTGAAACCCGGCTCAACCGCCCAGACGTTCGCGGAAGCGGATCGGTGCCGACCCGATCAGATCCAGCACCCTCCCCCGGGATCGGCCCGACTCCTCGCGCGCGTCGCCCGTCCGCAGCGCCGTCGTCGCCATCTTGACCAAGGGCCAGCGCAGCGGCTCGGGCGGCGCTTTGGCGAACTCAGGGCGGTTCACGCCGAGCGAGGTCCACTCGTCCTCCACGCCCAAGACCTTCGAAGCCAGGATCTTCGAGCCGACGAAGGTCTGTGATAGGCCGTGGCCTGAGAAGCCGAGTCCCGCATGGACGTTCCCCGGCTCGAGGGTGCGGTAGAAGGGAACGAAGGACGCGGTCTGGTCGATCGGGCCGCCCCATGCGTGGGTGAACCGCACGCCCTCCAGTTGTGGGAACAGCCAGAGGAGGCTGCGCGCGGCTACCTCCGCCACGTGACGATCATGGGTCACCGACCTGCCCATCCGTCCCCCGAACACGACACCGGTGGCGCCTCCGCCGATCGCGATCCTGTCGTCGTCGGTCTTTCGGAGATAGAGGAGCAGATCGCGGCCGTCAGCGAGGCCTGCGTGCGAGGACCACCCGATCTCCTCCAGTCGATCGGGGATCGGCTCGGTCGCGACCATGTAGTCCACGATGACGCCGAAGCTCCGACGGAAGCCGGGCCATCCGGCCGCCCACGCGCCGGTTGTCAGGACCACCTGCGGTGCGCGAACCCTGCCGCCGGAGGTGGTCACCACCGCGGGGTCGG
>JAYVBZ010000324.1:0-8877 GCA_043750215.1 Actinomycetota bacterium | reverse complement strand
GACCTCATCGATCAGACGGTGGGTCTGCACTTCTGGAACCCGGGCGTGCGCCTGGTCGCATCCGACGTGGACCGGCTGCTCGGCGATCCCGCGGGCGCGGCGGCGTGGTTGGGTCGGCAGCTCGCACTGTTCCCGGGCGACGTCTCGGCGGTCCGAGCACGAACCTCCGAACCCTCGCCAACTCCCCCGGGGCCCTCCCCGTAGGAGCCCGAGAGCTCCCCGGCGGTCGTGACCGGGATCCGGCCCTGCTCGCCTCCCCACTGGCCCTTGTAGACGAGACCAGGAACGCGAAGAGGCGGCCCCCATGGGGGCCGCCTCTTTCTGGTGGAACTGGCACTGCCTGATCCGGCTTAGGTCCAAGCCGAGGTGGCAGCGAGCGCCAGGCTCGGGGCAGCACATGCCCCGGAGGCAGCGGCTTGGCCGTACTTGGTTCCCGTTGCGGTGTCGTCGGAGATGTAGAAGCAGAACCCCGACGCCGACAGGCGCGCGGCCGCCCACTGGGTCGTGGAGACGACGGTGATGCCGACGTTCGTGCCTGTGGGGGCACCAGCAACGTAGGTGAGCGAAGGCTCGACACTCGTCAGGCCGGTGGCACCAGCGGTCGCGTTCGTGTACGAACTGGCGTCGGTGTACATGGTCTTCGCAGCCACGAGAGCGTTGCGAAGGTCCGACTGTGCGGCACGGTTCTGGGCCCGGGTTCGGGCACCTAGGAACGTGGGCAGGGCGATGGCGATCAGGATGCCGATGATCAGAACGACCACCATCAGCTCGATGAGGGTGAATCCATCCTCATCACGGCGCTCGAAATAGCGCTTGAGCATCTGCCTCGCCTCCTTTCTTGGGGCATGTGCGCACCTTTGTGGTGCGCGTTCTGCTCTGTTGTCGACAAATGGGGCGCAAGACTGAAGACTCGACCGATACTTCCCCAAGTTCGGGTAGGAGCCGTGGGAAGACGCAGCGAGGCCCCGAGGGGCGCCTCAGGGCCTCGTAACCGCGCTCTCGCGGGGGCGCGACTATTGGATGTGCTTGATGATGTCGAACATGGGCATGTAAAGCGCGATGACCGACGCGCCCACGCACGCGCCGATCACGGCGATGAGGAGGGGTTCGATCAGCGAGGTCAGTGCGTCCACCGACGCTTCAACCTCGTTGTTGTAGAACTCGGCAACCTTCTCGAGCATGGTGTCGATCTGCCCCGTCTCCTCCCCCACCGCCAGCATCTGGACCACCATGGGAGGGAACACAGGGTGCGTCGCCAGCGGCTTCGCGATGGATTCACCTTCCCGCACGCTTGACTGCACGTCGATGACCGCCCGAGATAAGACCTTGTTGTTCACGGTGTCCGAGACGATGTCGAGTGCCTGGAGGATCGGGACGCCCGATTTCAGCAGCACGCCCAGGGTGCTCGAGAACCGGGAGAGCGCCGTCTTGTGGAACAGCGACCCAAAGACCGGCACCTTCAGTTTGATGGCGTCCAGGACCGCCCGTCCACTCTCCGTCTTCTTGTACTTCTTCAGAGCGAACGTGAACGCCATGGCACCGGCGAACACGATGTACCAGTAGGTCTTGAACGTATCTGATGCCATCAGCAGGATCCGAGTGGGAAGCGGCAGCTGGCTGCCCAGGGATGTGTAGATGCTCTTGAACTGCGGGACCACGAACAAGAGCATCGCGCTCATGATCAGGCCCACGAAGAATAGGACGGCGACCGGGTAGGTCATCGCGGACTTGATCTTGCCGCGAAGCTTCACGTCGCGCTCGATCATGTCGGCAAGGCGGAGGAGGACGTCGTCCAGGACACCGCCGGCCTCGCCGGACTTCACCATGGCTACATAGAGATCGTTGAACGCCTTGGGGTGCTTCGTGAGCGCCTCACTGAGCGAGGCTCCTCGTTCGACATCCAGCCGAACCTGGACCAGGACGGCCTGCAGCGTTGGGCTTTCGGTCTGATCGGCGAGGATGGCCAGCGACCGAAGGATGGGCAGCCCGGAGTTGACCATGGTGGCGAACTGCCGGGAGAAGACGGAGAGCTCCTTCATCTTCACACGTCCGGGACGGAAGCTGAACTCCCGCTTCATCCCGCTCTTCTCTTTCTTGGCCTCCAAGGGCGTGTAGCCCATCTCGCGCAGGCGCGACAGAACCAGCGCCTCGTTGTCGGCCAGGAGGGTGCCCGAGACCAGATTGCCGGACTTGTCTCGTGCCTTGTACGCGTAGCTCTCAGGCATACGAGGTTCCGCCCATCATCGCGCCGCCCATGTCTGCGCTTCCCGCGCCCGAGCTATTGCCCGTCAGCCGGGCCAGCTCTTCCGCGTCGTGACACCGTTCGAACGCCATCTGCTGCGTGATCTTGCCGGACTTGACCAGCGCGGCAAGCGACATGTCCATGGTCTGCATGCCGTAACGTCCACCGGCCTGCATGGCCGAGTAGATCTGGTGAACCTTGCCTT
Organism: Actinomycetota bacterium; assembly: GCA_043750215.1. Classification (GTDB taxonomy): domain Bacteria; phylum Actinomycetota; class UBA4738; order UBA4738; family HRBIN12; genus JANXVR01. Next base: position 6,430 of record JAYVBZ010000324.1, on the reverse strand, counting down.
CCCGGATCAGGTTCCGGATGGCGGGCGTGGCGATCATGACCTCGACCGCCGCCGCGCGTCCGTGGCCGTCCGAGGTGGGGATCAGCTGCTGGGTGACCACGCCCTGCAGCGTCGTGGCCAGCTGAACCCTGACCTGCTGCTGCTGGTGGGGCGGGAACACGTCGATGATCCTGTCGATGGTCTGCGGGGCATCCTGGGTGTGCAGGGTGGCGAACACCAAGTGCCCGGTTTCGGCCGCGGTGATAGCCGTGCCGATTGTCTCCAGGTCTCGCATCTCGCCGACCAGGATGACGTCGGGATCCTGACGCAACACGTGCTTCAGGGCTTGGCCGAACCCGTGGGTGTCGGCGCCGATCTCGCGCTGGTTCACGATGCAGGTCTTGTGCCGGTGAAGGAACTCGATCGGGTCCTCGACCGTCATGATGTGGGCGGCACGCTCGGTGTTGACGACATCGACCATGGACGCCAGCGTGGTGGATTTCCCCGACCCCGTGGGCCCGGTCACCACGATGAACCCCCGCTGGAACCTGGCCAGATCCGCGACGACGGGCGGCAACTGAAGTTCCTCGATGTTCTTGATCTCGTAGGGGATCACGCGGAACGCCGCGCCGATCGAATCGCGCTGAAAGTACACGTTCACACGGAACCGCGCCGCGCCGGGCAAGGAGTACGACATGTCCAGCTCGAGTTCCTGCTCGAACCGCTCACGCAGCTTCTGCGGAAGGATCGCGTACATCATGGTCTGGATCGAACGCGGCGTGAGCACGGGGTAGCCCTCTATCGGCCTGAGGTCCCCGTGGAGCCGCACCGTGGGTGGCGCACCCGCGGTCACATGCAGGTCTGAGCCCCCGATCTCCAACAGCCTGGTGAGGAGTTCGGGGATCGGGATCTGGATCTCGTCTTCCTGCTGAACCACGCTACTCATCTCACTTCACCACCCTTGCGATCTCTTCGATTGAGGTGAGCCCCATCCGAGTCTTCTCGAGTCCGTCATCCCGCAGCGTCATCATCCCCTGCTGAACCGAGACGGTCTTGATCTGATCGGCTGAGGCCCGATCCACGGTCAGACGTTCGATCTCTTCAGTCATCAGCATCACTTCGTACAGCCCGATGCGTCCGCGGTAGCCGGTGTTCGAACATGCCGAACACCCCGCCGCCCGGAACAACTCGGTGATCTCGCTCCACAGCCACTCGGGATATCCGGCCAGCTGAAGCTGCGACTGATCGGGCACATAGCCCTCCTTACAGCGCACGCAGAGTTTCCGAGCCAGCCTCTGGGCAACCACACAGTCGATGGCCGATGCCACGAGGAACGTCTCTACGTCCATCTCGACCAGCCGGCTGATAGCGCTGGCGGAGTCATTCGTGTGCAAGGACGACAGCACGAGGTGACCTGTCAAGGCGGCCTCGATGGCGATCGTGGCCGTCTCCTTGTCCCGGATCTCACCGATGAGCACGATGTCGGGGTCGGCTCGCAAGATCGAGCGGAGAGCACTGGCGAACGTCAGTCCGGCCTTCGGGTTGACCTGCATCTGGTTGACGCCGGCCAGACGATATTCGACCGGGTCCTCGACCGTGATGATGTTCTTGTCTTCTTCGTTCAAGATGTTCAATGTCGCGTACATCGAGGTTGACTTGCCCGACCCGGTCGGACCCGTGACCAGCAGCGCGCCGTATGGCTTGCGGAAGGCGCTTTCGAAGCGGCTGTAGGCGTCCTCCATGAAGCCCAGGTCCTCAAGTCGCAGGAGGGCGCTGGACTTATCAAGGACGCGGATGACCACCTTCTCGCCGAACACCGTGGGAAGGGTCGCCACGCGCAGGTCCAGCTGCCTTCCGCCCACCCGCATGCTGATCCGGCCGTCCTGCGGAACTCGCTTCTCCGCGATGTTCAGATCGGCCATGACCTTCAGCCTGCTGACCAGCCCGCCCTGGATGTTCTTCGGGCTGTGCATGACCTCATGGAGCACGCCGTCAACACGGAACCGGACTCGCACATCGGTCTCCGTCGGCTCGATATGGACGTCAGACGCTCTGTCCCCGACGGCCTGCGTCATGATCGCCTGGACCAGCTTGACGATCGGGGCCTCCTCCACGGCGGCCTCGATCGTTACGTCTATATCTTCCGCCTGATCGGCGGCCGCAGCAGAAAGTGCCTCAACCTGCCCGTCCATGCCGGAGTACTTCTGGATGGACTGCTCGACATCGGCCGCGGTGGCGACCACGGGAAGCACATCGCGGCCGGTGATGGTTCGGATGTCGTCCAACGCATAGACGTTGGCCGGGTCGGACATGGCGACCAGCAGCTTGCCGTCGCGCTCCCCGATGGGGATCGCGCGGTAGCGGCGAGCGAGCGCCTCGGGGAGCAGAGTGGTGGCCATCGGGTCCACCTGGAACTCCTCCAGGTCGACGAATTCCAGCCCTACCTGTTCGGCGAGTGCGCGGACCAGGTCCGTCTCTTTGATGAGGCCCAGGTCGATCAGGACGCGGCCGAGCGATTTCGGCGTATTCCGATGTTCTTCCAGGGCCTGCTGCAATTGCTCAGCAGTGAGGAGCCCCTGCTCGATCAGGATCTGGCCGAGCTGTTTCGCCTTCCGTTTGACGGTTGTCATCTGCGCCCCAAGAAGTCCATCCGGTCTAGGTCATCAGGAGTTTCATTCGTCATCGACGCCGTCTTTCTGAAGCAATCCCGAGAACTCTTTCGCGAGCATCACGCGATCGACCTCGCCTTCGTCGTCCTCGTCCTCTTCGCCCGGCGCGCCTGCCGATCCGGCCAACTTCTGTGGCCCTCTATGCAACCCGGTGGGTGGTTCCTTCGACGTAGGGGCGGGCACCTGGACCTCTGGCTCGACAGCCTCTCCAGCGGGGGCCTCAATGAGTTCAGGCGCCGGGGTTTCGATGACCTCGGGTACCGCTTCGGGGGCCGGATCGGGTGCCGTATCGGGGGCTGCACCGGAAGTCCCGCCGGGGTTGGAAGCGCTGCGCCCGCCCGGCCAGTTCCGCTTCGCGCCGGCCTTCACCTCGGGCTTCTGGTCTGCGTTCTGGTCTGCGGTGGCCGGGTGCATGGTGGTTCTCGGTTTGCCCGACGGCGCTGCGTTCAGTTCGGGCAATCTCAACGGCTCACGCGTGGTGCGGGCCTCTTCGGCAGCGAGGAGCGCCTGCTCCATCGTGTCCAGGAGAAGTCCGGGCCGGATCGATGCCTCGGCCACCGCGAAGGACGCATACGGGCCGCGATGGCAGAAGACCCACACCTGGTCGGGGAACGCCACGAACGATCGCTCCGGGTCCCCGAGCGCAGCGAAGCGCAGCCAGGCCGGCTTGGCTTGTGTCTCATCGTCCTCGGGGTAGGCGCCGAGCACCATGCCGTCCCGGGACAGGATGAGACAGCCTCGAACGTCGCCGACGCTGACCGCGACACGCTGCGCGAGCGCGGAATAGTCATCCATCTCCATGGAGGCATCGACGAGCGGGGTTCGCGTCTTGAGTGGGGCGGCTCAGGTCGGCGGGGACGCTATGACCGGGGATGGCCGATGGCCGCCAGTGCGGCCGCCGACATGACGTCCATCGGTCCGGGCCGCCCCGACCAGATCTCGAACGAGAGCGCCGCCTGGTGCAGGAGCAGCCCCAGGCCACCGAACGCGACCGCCCCCGCGGCTCTGGCATTGGTCTGCAGCGGCGTGACCGCGGGGTGGTACTTCAGGTCAACCACCAGCATCCCGGGCCCGTAGGCTGGCTCCGGTGGCACCCCCACCCCGTCGGCACCGATCGGTGTGGCGTCGATCACCAGATCACCGCGCCACCCGGCTGCGCCGTCGAAGTCGATGACCTCCACGGGGGTCGCGAACCCCTCGAGGGTTGACAGGAGGGCACGAGCCCGGACGGCATCACGAACCGCGACCGTGATGCCAGAGGCCCCCCCCTGAGCCAGCGTGAGCGCACACGCCCGAGCCACGCCTCCCGCGCCATAGATGAGCGCGGTCACCCCGTGAGGATCCACGCCCGCATCCATCCGGAGGAACCGATCGAACCCGGGCGCGTCGGTGTTGTGACCGACCAGCACCCCCCCTCGAACCTCGATCGTGTTGACGGCGTGAAGACGCGCGGCGTCATCGGTAAGACCGGCCAGCAGCAGATCCGCGACCTCGGTCTTGTGTGGCATGGTCACGTTGGCTCCCGCCAGCCCCAACGCGAGCATGCCGGTCAGCGCGGCCTGCACGGACCCCGGCTGAACCGGCAGCGGCACGTACAGCCAATCCATGTCCATCGCCTCGAACGCCGCGTTGTGGATGGCCGGCGACAGGGAATGGGAGACCGGCCAACCGATGATCCCGACCACACGGGTCGCGCCCGAGCGTTGCCTATCCAAGACAGACCTTGTCGTGCAGGAACGACGAGTAGTCCGTGCTGAACCGAAGACGAGCTTCTCCCGGGCATTGGAGGAAGTACTTGTAAGAGGCGTTGGACGGGGTGAGTGCCGCGAGCAATGACTCCTTGCTGGGGCTGGCGATGGGACCCGGCGGGAGCCCTGGATTCAACCTCGTGTTGTACGGACTGTCGATGGCGAAGTCGCTGGTGGTCAGCCCGTTGGATGGGTCGGGGTCGATGTAGGCCACTGTCGTGTCGAAGCCGAGCGTCATGTTCGCCTTCAGGCGGTTGTAGATGACCGCGGCAACGAGTCTACGGTCGGCGGGATTCAGGACCTCCCTCTCGATCATGGAGGCGACGATGACTGCTTGATAGGGGGAGATGCCGAGCTGCTTCGTGTTGCCCCATGGGTAGGACGCGGTGTCGGTCTTGAATTGCTCCAGCAGCCTCTGGATCACGATCCTCGACGTCAAACCCTTGCGTTGGAACCGATACGTCTGGGGCCAGAGGAACCCCTCCGCGCCCTTGCCGTTCGGAAGGTAGGGCGGAAGTGAGACCTTCCCGCTGGTCACCGCCGCCATGAACGTCTCCTGCGAGATCCCCAGGTCCTGTTGCACCGCCAACGCGATGCGGGTGGCCCGCCAGCCGGGGATGACGGTCAGATCGGCCGTCGGAACGGCCGCCGGAGCAGTACTGAGGATCTTCACCGCGGCGGAGACGGTCATGTTCGTCGTCAGATCGAAGGAGCCCGCGCGGATGGAACCGGAATCACCGGTCCCCTGAAGGAGCATCCGCCCCACGATCCCGCCGCAGGCGATCACCCCTGTCGGGTGGAGCAATTCAACGGTCTGGGCACCCGAAGTACCCGCGGGGACGACCACCGTGATGGCCGTCCGGGGTCCGTCGGGAGCCTTGCAGTTGGCGTAGTACCGGAACCCGCCCACGACGACCACGCTCACCGCCAGGAAAAACACCAACAGCAGCACCAGCGCCTTTCGGTGTCGTGCAGTTGGCTCCGGCATCTGGGCATCTGGCATCCGCACCGAGGATAGCGGGCCGCTCTCCTCGTGACGAAGAACCCTATCCAGGTGGCTGTCGATCCAGCCACGCCTGAAGGATCAGCGTTGCCGCACTCTGATCAACGTTCGCGCGGCGCCTCTTCCCGTGGACGCCGGCATCGCGCAGGAGTCGTTCCGCCTGGACGGTGGTCAGCCGTTCGTCTTGGAACTCGACGGGTGACTCGATGAACGTTTCGATGGCCGACGCGAACGCTCGTGCGTGCGCCGCGCGGGGTCCTTCTTTGCCGGACAACTCTCGTGGGAGTCCGATGACCACGACAGAAACCTCGTTATCCGCCACGATCGCAGCGACCGCCTTGAGTTCGCCGGGAGGCTGACCTACCCGGACCGTCCCGAACGGCACCGCGACCCGGCGGGCCGCGTCGCTGATGGCCACCCCGATCCTCGCGTCTCCCGGATCCAGACCCAGGACCCTGCCGGGCTCAGGCACCGCCGTGAAGGAGCCGGGCCAGGCGAGCGGGGATGTCCGCGAGCGCCGCGGCCACCTGCTCGGGGTGTTTGCCGCCGGCATTGGCCAGGATGTCTTTGCCTCCGGCGCCGCCGCCGACCCGGGCGGCCGCGTCGCGCAACAACTCCGGAGCCGTGACGCCTAGCTCCACAGCACCTGCAGTGCAAGCCGCTACGAGCTGAGCCTTCCCGCCCTGGCCGTTGCCCAGGACGATCGCCGCGGGCTGGGACGCCAGCTTGTCGCGGAGCCGCTGTGCGAGCTCGCGCACGCCACCCATATCTTCACCCGGCACCTGGGCCACGATCAAGGTCACCCCGTCGATCGTTACGCCTGACTCCGACAGGGAAGACAGGAGGCTGTCGCGATCACCCGCACGGAGCTTGCCCAGTTCGTTCTTGAGGCGTCTGTTCTCCTCGATGACTCGACGGGCATGCTCCATTGCGCTGCGCGGATCCTTGGATCCCAGGGCGTGGACCAGCCCGTCCAATAGCGCGCGCTCGGCGTTGATCTCTCGGAGTGCATCCGGGCCTACCAGTGAGAT
>JAYVBZ010000323.1:0-3223 GCA_043750215.1 Actinomycetota bacterium | reverse complement strand
TGCAATGAGCCGCGTGACAAGCCGGCCCCAGCCCCGAGCGACGCTGACTTCTTCGACACCGTGAAGGAGCCCAAGGTCGCCGGTGGCAGGGCGAGGATGAGGATGATAGGCAGAACCATCGCTGCCAACACCATCGTCTCGCGCCGCCGGAGGGGTTCTCGCCGGCTCACGCGAGCCGCCGAGAGACGTCCCACGGCGGCGATGGTCAGGAGCGCGGCGCCGATCGGCGCGACCCAGAGCGTCCTGGTCGAGAGGTAGAGGTGGATCCGGCCGGTTATCAGCAGGATCCAGAACATGGCCGCCCACAGACCGAGTACGAGACCGGCCCCGACCCTGTTCGCGCTCCACACGCGGCGGGGCGCTTGTCGCTCTCCGATCTGGGGTGGATCAGATAGATGCTCTCGCGTGCGGGTCATCCAGTGATCACGCCGACCCATAACCCTCCGACCAACGCCACGGCGGCTGCCCCGACGACGATGGAGAGAAGCGTCCGGCGGGAGAACGTTCCGGCGTAAAGAGAGATCAACTTGAGGTCCACCATCGGTCCAAACACGAGGAATGCGAGCTGGGGTCCAGGTCCGAACTGCGAGAACGAGGCTGCGATGAACGCATCAGATTCTGAGCATAGCGAAAGGATCAGAGCTAGCGCCATCATGGCCAACACATCCACGACCGGCAGTACGCCGACGCGGGATGTCCACGATTGCGGCAAGAACGTCTGAACCATCGCGGCGGCCGCCGCTCCGATGAGCAGGAATCTCCCCATGAACAGGAAGTCGTTGCCCAGGTGGAGGAAGAACGTTCGCCACCTCGCCTCGGGCTTGCCGAGCGTCACCGGCTCGACCCGCGTCGGCACTGCGCGCCGGAGAAGGCTCTCTCCTCCCTTCGTTCCGCCGAGCACCCAGCCCACTGTCACGGCGGCGATGAATCCCAGGATGAAGCGTCCGGACACCATCACCCACAATGTTGATCGTCCCCTATAAGCCACGAACGTCGAGGCGATGACTACCGGGTTGAGCACAGGGGCAGCAAGCATGAACGTGATAGCTGCGGAGGGCGTGAGGCCTTTTGAGATCAGGCGTCTAGCCACCGGCACGGAGCCGCATTCGCAAAGCGGGAACGCCACCCCGGCAAGCGCGGAACAGGGGAGCTGCGCCCACTTCGGGAGGTCCGAGAGCCTCTCTAACCTGGCAGGTGACACGAAGACCTCGATGGCTGCTCCAGCCAGAGCGCCGACCAGCACGAATGGCAACGCCTGCACAACGAGCGCGCTGAAGATGATGATGGCTGCCTGCACCCATCCCACCCGTTCGGGCGCGACCACGCGGAGCAGACCGATGAACACGATCAGTCCGATCGCGACGACGATGAGGAAGCTGCGGGTGGCGGCGCGTCCTTCCCCCTTGCCGTCGTGGGCGTGGCCCGCAGCATCGATCGCGGGGGGATCGGCCGAGGCTGTGGGCCTCACGTGCTGACCTGACCAGAGTTGCCTCCGGCCACTGCGTCGAGCGCCTTGCCGAGCGCTTGAAGGTCGAGGTAGCAGGTGGGTGGGTACAAGGGGTCTCCATCGGGTCCGATCACGACCGTCGTGGGCAGCCCCACAAGACGATAGCGCTCCGCAAGCTCGGCCGATGGCTCAAACGCGCTCGGGTACGTCACTCCGCACTTCGCTTGGAAGGAGAGCGCACTCGGATAGACCTCGCGACGGCCTCGAGCCCCGGGGCCTCGCGGATGCACGGCTCGCACCCGTTTGCCCAGAAATTCAGCACGACGATATGGCCCCGGAATCCAAACAGGGACACCTGCCCTGAACCTGCCAACGCCGGAAGGTGCCGTTCCGTCGATCACCTTGGCTTGGCTCATCAAGTCGGTCTACGAGCCAGCCGCGACGTCAGTGCCGTGCGCTTTCACCTAGAATCCTGCCAGCACGACGACGATCCCCAACGCCGCCAGGAAGACGAGGAGGGCCCGTACCTGCCTTCGACGCGCAGACTCACGGGGCGCGGTTCCAGAGCTCGGGAACGTGGCGAAGAGCCGGTCCTCGCTGTGTCGGCTCCGATCGGGCCCCTTCGCCATGAGTCCAAATCACTACGGCGCGTGGCGACAGACGGACCCACTCGCAGATGTCGCGGTCTGCCGCTCCACTACCGTCCGTAGTATAAGAGGCGGCATGGACATGGGACCGAGCGACGCCAACCTTCGATCAGAAGGGACGACTGCCGATCTGCCTCGACAACGATCTGTTCGTAGGACGATGGCAACCGTCGCCGGGTCGGATGCGCGGCCACTTCACGTGGAGACCCTCGGATGTGAAGCCGCGTCCGACCTGATGCCGCAAGCTCTTGGATTGACGTACTGGTTCGATGTCGCCCCAGATGGCGAGCCGTACCAAGTAACAATCCGCTTCATAGGGCACCGCTTGGGGGTGAAGGGTAAGCCCGGCCCGCGCGACACCTTCAACGTGCTCGAATCGATCGATCAAGTGGTGCCGGGCAGCGGTCCCATCGCGATCACGGCTCGCGTGTACGACATCGAGCCGGGCAACTGGCGCGTAACGGGCGCTCCCTTCACCGACGCCGGCCGAAAGTCGCCGACGTTGCGGACCGTCCCGACCGAAAGGCCGCGTCTTCCGAAGGGGTCGGCTTCCGGGATCACCGCCTTTGCGCCCGTCGTCGGGGTGCGCGCCCCCGGCGCCCAACTCGGTGCGTGGCCTTCCCTGGTTGGTCTGGGTGCGGCAGTCGCCTTGGCAACGCAGGCCATGCTCGCCGCCCACGCCCATCTGCATGTCGCCTCGGTGTTGCTCGTATCGCTCATCGCGAGCCTTATCGGGTTGATCGGCGCCAAGGCCTACTACATAGCCGGGCACCTGATCACGGGCGATCATCACGGGCTGCGAAGCCTCCTGACCGGCGGTATGTGTATCCAAGGATTCGTGCTCGGCGCCATCGGAGCCCTCATCGTCGGGGCCCGGCTATCCGGCTTGCCCGTGGGCCCAGTCCTAGACGTGACCGCGCCCGGCTTGCTGTTCGCCATGACGATCGGCCGATTCGGCTGTTTCTTCGGCGGTTGCTGTGCGGGGAGGCCCACCTCGTCCCGCTGGGGCTTATGGTCATCGGACAGACGGCTCGGGGTGCGCAGGGTACCCTCCCAACTCCTCGAGTCGGCCGTCGCCCTAATCGTGGGGTTGACGGCCCTGCTGGTGTTATTGACGACGAGGCCGAGC
>JAYVBZ010000322.1:0-3447 GCA_043750215.1 Actinomycetota bacterium | reverse complement strand
ATCTCAGGAAGGCCGCGGTGGGGGAGGCGCTCTACAACCTCGTGCTCAACGACGGAGGCGGGGTCATCGAGGACCTCATCGTGTACCGGTTGGGGTCTGAACGGTTCTTCGTCGTACCGAACGCCTCGAATGCCCCGAGGGTGCTCCGGATGCTCGAAGAGGAGACGGCGACCGACAGGGTCCACCTCATGTATCACCAGGACTGGTGCTTCCTGGCGGTGCAGGGCCCGGAGTCAGTCAACGTCGTGACCACGGCGTTCCCTGAGGCGGGGAACCTGAGCTTCATGCAGTGCTTAGAGACAGAGTACCGACGACGGCCGGTGATCGTGACTCGCTCGGGGTACACGGGCGAGGTCGGTTTCGAACTGTTTACCTACGAAGATGTGGCGCTCGCATTGTGGGATGACCTCACGGCCGCGATGGAGCCCTACGGCGGGATCGCGTGTGGGCTGGCGGCGCGAGATGTGCTGCGCTTGGAGATGGGATACCCGCTTTACGGCCAGGATCTGTTCGAATCTGGGACCGCGCTGGAGGCGGGGCTCGGGTGGGCGGTTTCATTCGAGAAGGGCGACTTCCGTGGGCGCGAGGCCCTGATGGAGCAGCGAGCCAAGGGGCTTCCGAGCCGTCTACGGGGACTCCGTATGGAGCAGCGCCGCCATATCCCCCGGGCGCACTACCCGGTCTTCTCGGCCGACAGGCTGATCGGCGAGGTAACGAGCGGGACGTTCTCACCTCTCTTGCAGACGGGGATCGGGCTCGCATATCTGTGGCCCCCCGACGCGGCTGCTATCGGTGACACCGTCGAGGTTGACATCCGAGGGCGGCGGGGGAGAGCCACGGTGGTTGACCCCCCGTTCGTCGATAGGAGTCCCCGCTAGGAGGGGATCGGGGACCGGCCGGAAACTGCGGCGACCATCTCTGGAACGGTGGTTCCGTTGAACGCCGTGTGCTGCACCAGCCGGTCGAGTTCTGCCTCCGCTCCTGCCGACGCCCGCAGCACCGCCACTACCACGTAAAGGCCGGTGCCGGGGATCCCGACCTCGCGAGCCGGCCCGAACCCGGGTGCAGCCACGAATGAGGCCCATCGGGTGGGCGCGCCCGCGCCGGTACAGCGGCCGTCGGCTCGAGCGACGTAGTCCCCGAGCGAGCGGCTGTGACCCGCGTCGAACCCGGGTCGATGGTTCGTGAATATCTGCTCGTGATCGCCTCTGCAGCGGCCTCCGTGTATCAGCCGATCCAACAGGGGACCGGTGGCCGCCAGGTAGTAGAAGTCCGAGGGGACGCCAACCTTCGTGGCGTCAACCCACGTGGCGGCCATACCTGCAACCGAACCGTCCATCTGGTTCCACGCATGGGGGTGTGGGGACGCGAAGAACCCGCCGCGGATCCCATGAACGGTGGGGGCGGGGAGGGTTCGCCAGTTCCGTGGGACCAGTGCCGTGACCGGTCCGGTCACGACCTCGGTGTAGGGAGAGGGCCTGGTAACGGGGGCGATTGGGGGCCTGGCGGTCGGCGCCGCGCCAACAACCGACGTGCATGAAGCCCCCATCAACGCGACGACCATTCCCGCTGTGGCGATCCGCATCCCCGTGAGGATAGCCCCGACCGCCATCCGGCGCGAGCTGGCGTCAGGCTGCGTCGCTGGGCGGGGCGGAGAGGTTGGCTCCGGCGTGGTTCGGTATGCAGAACGAGACCCGCGTTCCCCCTCCGGGGATCGGATCGGTCCACAGGATGCCGCCATGTTCCACCAAGAGCTGCCGCGCAAGATGCAGTCCGACACCCACGCCTGCTTTCTCCTTGCGAAGGGTTGCCTCGCCCGTGGAGAACGGCTGGTCGAACGAACGGTTGGTGACGTCGCGGCCCATGCCAGCGCCACGGTCAACGACTTGCACCATCGCTCCCTCTTCGAGATTGCGAGCGTGAAGTTCCACCGGGTGATCGGCGGGGGAGTAGCGGCAGGCGTTGTCCAGGAGCTCCCTGATCACGGAACCGATCCGCGCGCCGTCGGCGAACGCTTCGAGCGGTCCGGAGATATGTGGCTCGATCGTGATCTCGGGGTACTGACGACCGACGTCGTCCACCGCGTGCCTGACCAGCGGTGCAAGGTCGGTGAGCTGGAGGTTCAGCGCGAACGTGCCGCGTTCGAGCTCGGCGATGGTGATGATCTCGTCCACCATCGTCATCAGTTTGTCCAGGGACGCTTGGAGCTGGAGCAGGAAGGCATCCCGTTCGTCGTCGGGTACCTTTGGGTTGCGCAAGACGTAGGCGATACCCTTCGCCACCGTGACCGGCGTGCGGAGCTCGTGCGAGATGTTGGCAAGGAACTCAGCTTTCGCGGCGGTCCCTTGCTCCATCTGCTCGCGGACCTCGGCGACCTCCGCCTCCAAGGTCCGGCTTCGATCGAGAAGGGCGCCCAACTCTGCTCCAACGGTGGAGGCGAGGGTCCTAGACAGGGCATGTCCTCCGTCGATCACCGTCCGTATGGCCCGTAGCGCCTGCTCGGTCCCATCTGCCTTGGCGACAAGGGCGTCGACCCCTGTGGCGAGGATCTCGGCGATCTTGTCCAGGTCCTGCAGGCTGGTCCACCCCACTACCCGCGACGTATGCGAGGAAGCCCTGAGGCGCTTGATCAGCTCCGCGCCCCCGAGGCCCTCCAGGGTGAACTCAGTGACGATCACTTCCGGTTGGGTGCGCGCGGCTAACTCGACCAGCATGAACGGGTCGGTTGTGACTTCAACCGCCAGGTCAGGCGCCTTGCGCAGCAGCTCGTACTGCAGCTCGGCCAGCCCCTCGGTCGCATCGCAGAGGAGAACGGTCGTAGACATGTCTGCTTGGGTATCGGCTCCTGCGGGTCCAGGTTGAGCCGTGCCGCTAGTGGACGATTCCCGCCCGGATAGCGATGGCGACGGCCTGGGCCCGGTCGTTGGCGCCCAGCTTCTCGAAGATCCGTTCGAGGTGGGTCTTCACGGTGTGCGGCGAGATCCCCAATTCGCTGGCTACCTGCTTCGTGGTGGAGCCGTTCGCCACCTTCTGAAGGATCTCTCGCTCCCGCTTGGACAGTGGTGTAGTGCCGGGGGTCCCGTTTCCCGAGGGTCCGCCTTCGGCCATCCGAACCTCTTCGATGAACGTCTTCGTCAGCTGAGGATGGATCACGGCGTTCCCTTCGACCGCATTCCTCGCGGCGTCCACCAGTGCTTCCGCGGAGGCGTCCTTCAGGAGGTACCCGCTTACCCCGGCTTTGATGGCATCGCTGATCGCCCCTCGTGATTCGTCGACGGTGATGAGGATGACCTTGGTCTCCGGCGCCGCTTGACGGATGCGTCGGGTGGCCTCGATGCCGTCCATCCCCGGCATCCGCACATCCATGAACACGACGTCGGGAGAAAGCTCGCGAGCGCGGTCGACGGCTTCTTCGCCGCTGGCGGCCTCGCCGACCACCACCACGAC
>JAYVBZ010000321.1:0-2659 GCA_043750215.1 Actinomycetota bacterium | reverse complement strand
GAGTACGCACGCCAGCTGGCCGAGGGTGTATAGGCGCGATGAAAGCGGTGGTGCTGGTCGGCGGGCTGGATCTGGGCTCAGTGGGCGCGGCGGAGGGTAGGTAGCCCGAACCCGCAGAGCAATGCTCTGAACGTTGTGGAGTCTCGTGCGTTCATGGTGGTGATGGGAGAGGCTGCCAACGTGACAAGCACCAGCGAGCCGGTGGATCGACCCGTGATCCATCCGGCGACGCCTTCCTTCGAGGACTTCTTCCAGGCCGAACAGCTACGCCTGCAACGGGCGCTCTACCTGTTGACGGGGAACTCGCAGGAGGCCGAGGAACTCACCCAGGACGCCTTCCTCGCCCTGTGGGAGAAGTGGGACCGCGTGAGCGTGATGGACGAGCCAACCGGCTACCTCTACCGCACGGCGATGAACCGTCACCGCTCGAAGGCCCGTCGCATCGCGCGCGCAGCGCAGCGAGTGGCGGGAACCGCCGAGACCGGCGACGCGTTCGCCGCCGCCGACGAACGCGACGCGGTGGCCCGGGCGCTCGCTCGGCTCTCACCGCGTCAGCGCGCAGCGGTGATCCTCACGGAGATGCTCGGCTACGGGGCCGAGGACGCCGCCGGGATCCTCGGTGTGCTGCCACCCACCGTTCGTTCACTCGCGTCACAGGGCCGCGCCGCTATGAGAGAGGTGTTGAACGATGACCGATCCTGACCTGAAGTCGCGGCTCGAGCGCCTCGGTAACCGGATCCCGCCAACCCTTGATGCCTTCGTCGGGCTCCGGGACCGGCGCATCCGCCAGGACCGCAACCGGCGCCTGGGGACGATGGTGGTGGCGTTGGTGGTCGCCGTGGCCGGCACCTGGGGCATCTTCGCCGCCTTCGACGACCACGGGAGAGGGTCCGGACCCGCCGGGCTCGGCACGCCGAGCGCCACAGCGTGGGTCCCCCCGTCGACCCCCACGCTTTGGCCGGAGTCGTGGACCGACACGCTGCCGAGACCGGCAGACGTCCAGGCGCAGGCAGATGCCGGTGATGCGTGGGTGGCGTGGCGCCTCGATCCCGAAGCGGTGGCACATCGGTTCGTCGCCCAGGCCCTCGGATGGAAGAGCGCGGGGCCGCTCCGTGTGACGCGGCTCGATCAGGTCCCGACCTCCGGCGGCGAGGTCCGCTACCGAGCGTCGTGCGGTCCCGGCTGCCTTGCCGGTCCGGCTGTACTCTTCCTCGCTCAGCCGGTCAAACAGGGCCCGGGAGGAGTCTGGGACGTGACGGGGATCGTCGACACGCACGTCCGCATATCGTTCACCGGGCCGCAGCATGAGGGTGGCGCTCCTCCCGGCGCTCCTCCCACCCTTGCCTGGGGCGCGTCGATGAGCGCCCTTGTCCATGTCCGAGACCAGGGGCTGATTGGGAGCGCGGGAGTCGTGACGAGCGATGGCTGCGCGACCTCGACGACCACGTCCGGGCCTTTGGATCCCGGGCATCCCCGATGGGAATCCGCGGTCCAAGGTCCCGTCAACTCGTCGCCTAGCGCTGAGACCGTTCCCTGCGGAGACACCTCGAGCGCGTTCCTCTACGGCTACATCAAGTCCGGTGAGGGAGGGTCTGGTTCGGGTGACCTTCTCGATCCAGCCCTCGGCATCATGTACGACCTGACGGCGATCCCGGTCAAGATCGCACCCCGTTTCGCACCGTGAACCGCCGACGATCGCAGGAACAAGAGGGAGATACCTCCGGGGCGTGCGAACATCAGTGCGTGCTCGATGCCTACGTCATTCAGATGCCGCTGTCCTGGAATCCAGGGGATAACGCGAGCACGATCTTGACGGCGCTGGAGCAAGTCGCCTCGGGATCGCTCGTTGTCACTCCGGAGGGCTCCATCTCCGGCTATCCGATCGACGGGGACTTCACGGCGCTGGAGGGGGCGACGAGGCGTCCCAGGCAGAGGTCCTGACAGAGCTTCAGGAGGTTGCGCGACACCGAGGGCTCGTGTTGTGCGTCGGGATGCTCAGGCGGGACGCGGGCTCCTGGGTGAACGAGGGCGTCCTGCTTAGCGAGGCCGGTCCTCAGACCTATCGCAAACCCAACCTTTCCGAGAAGGAGCGGGCTGCTTCCTTCGTTCCGGGGTCGGATATGCCAGAAGTTTCGAGCGGCGGAGTCAGGATCAGCTACGAGGTGAGTGGACAGGGGCGGCCACTCGTGCTGCTTCATGGCTGGTCGTGCGACCGAACGTGGTGGACAGAGGCGGGCTACAAAGACGACCTGGGACGGGACCACCGCGTCATCAACGTAGACCTCCGTGGCCATGGACAGAGCGACAAGCCGCATCAGCCCAGCGCCTACCGCGCTCATGAGTCGATCAGTGATGTGCTGGCGGTCGCCGACGCAGAAGGCCTCGACCGGTTCGTCATCCGGGGGTTCTCCTACGGCGGTTGGGTCGCGTGGATGACGGCGAACGCGGTTCCCGAGCGCGTCGCGGCGATGGTCACTACCGGTAGCTGGGATCCGCGGCCGGGGACGTTGAACGAGGCCTGGGAAGCGTTCGACACTGGGTGGCTCGACGCACTGCGACGTGACGGCATGCAGGGCCTCGTCGACATGTTCGCGCTGGAGGTGCAGGACGTCTTCTTGCAGTCGCCGCCGCCGTGGGCGCTGGCGATGTTCCTTCGAGG
>JAYVBZ010000320.1:0-2062 GCA_043750215.1 Actinomycetota bacterium | reverse complement strand
CCTCGTCCCACATCTTGGCGACGCGTTCGGAAGTGGCGAGTTTCGCCAGGACCCACTCCCGGTCTTCCGGATGCAGGATCTTCCGCCACAGGTCGGGGTCTTCGGCCCAATCCGCCGCGGTGTAGCCGAGGATGGCTTCGGTCTGGGGGCTCGTGTAGATGTTGGTCGAGGCCTCATCCAACAGATCGACGAACACCACGGCCGGCAGGGTCTCGACCAAGCTCTTGTAGCGGCGCTGTGCCTCCTCCAGCTCGGCGGCCGACTCCTTCTGTTCGGTGATGTCGAGCATGACGCCCTGCCACATCCTCACACCGGTGTCGGGGTCTTGAAGGACCACGGATTCGTCTCGGAACCAGTGGACTCGGCCGTCCTTGGCGATGACCCGATATTCCATGAGGAAGGGATCGCCGTCACGGTCGACCCGCGTTTCCTCGGCGATCACATAGTGGAAGTCGTCCGGGTGGATGATCGCGTTCCACAGGTCGTCATCGAGGAGCTCCTCTGCGGTGTAGCCGAGGATCCGACCGGCCTGCGGGCTCATGTAGGCGGTTCGCGTTCCGGTGGGGCTGGTCGGGTCGTTGATCTCCGTGTAGGTGATGGCGGGGATCTGTTCGACGAGCGTTCGGAACCGGACCTCGGCGGCGCGGAGTTCTCGGAGGACGGCAGCTTGGCTGCCGGTCGCGACCTCTCGGACCAGGAGCACGTCATCTCCGTCCTCACCCGGGATGCGTTCGGTGGTGACCAGGCCGGCGAACGGCTCCTGCCAGAGTCCGAGCGCCTCGGTGGTGGATCCGATGACCTGGTCTCTGGCGGTCCCGAGCAGCCGGAGGAAGGCGTCGTTCACATCCATGACGATGCCGCCGGAATCGGACGCGACGAGGAGTCCCTCGGAGCTGTCGTGGAACAAGCATCGAAGGATCCCCGCGGGCAGCGAGGTGAGGTCGCTCTGCATCATCGGTTCCGGCATCGGCCAGAAGGGGGTCACCCTTTATGGTCACTTCGTACTGGATCCCTATCCGCCACGATGGGAGATCCCTAGTCCCACAACCGTTCCATATGCCACAGATCGTGCGAGCGATCGTGATAGAGATCCCAGACAGCCCCCCCCTTGGCCTCTACCCGCCAGTACTCGCGTTCGCGTCCGTCTTCCCACCAACGGCCTTCGATCTTCCACTTCCCGATAACGTCGACCACCTGGTAGCGCCGCCCCCTCCACTCGAACACCGAAGGCATCCCTCCGTCGCGTTCGACCCGGACCTCCTCGTCGTACCGCTTCACCATGGCCTCAAGCCCCATACCGAGAGATCCTTCGCACGAACCCACCAACCGAACACCTGTTCGAGTGGAGGGAGAATGTACCTCCGGCCTCCGACATCCGTCAAGACCCCCTCTAACGCCGCACGGTTGTCGTCCGAACGTATCTGCGGGACCGTAGGCGCCATGTCCCACGTCTCCGAACTCCGATCGCGCTTCCCTGCACTTGCCCGCACGGCTCCCGACGGGCGCCCGGCTGTCTGGGCAGATTGCCCGGGAGGCTCACAGGTGCCCGACACCGTCATCGAGGCGATCGCGGATCACCTGCGCAGCGGCGTCTCGAACACTCACGGGGCCTTCTCGGTGAGCCGCGAAACCGACGAACTGATCGCCGATGCACGTCGAGCCGGCGCAGCGATCACCGGCGCCGATCCCGGCGAGATCGTCTTCGGTCAGAACGCCACATCGCTCCTCTTCTCGCTCTCCCGCTCTTTCGGGCGAACCCTGGGACCCGGAGACGAGATCGTCGTCACGCGCTTGGATCACGATGCGAACATCCGCCCTTGGGTGCGTGCCGCGGAAGATGCAGGCGCGACGGTTCGATGGGTCGACGTGCGAACCGACGACGTCACGCTGGATCTCGATTCCTTCGATGCGGCTCTCTCGGAGCGGACCCGGCTGGTGGCGATAACGCTGGCGTCCAACGCCGTGGGAACCATGCCGCCCGCCGCGGAGCTGGTTCGTCGCGCGCATGACATCGGCGCGTTGGTGGCACTGGACGGGGTACACCTGGCCCAACACCGCGCAC
>JAYVBZ010000319.1:0-4965 GCA_043750215.1 Actinomycetota bacterium | reverse complement strand
ATGTTGGTGGGCCCCCGGGGACTTGAACCCCGAACCTGCGGATTAAGAGTCCGTTGCTCTGCCGGATTGAGCTAGAGGCCCATCACACGATACCAACTGCGACCAGAGCCCTTCCCACGATGTGCGAAGCCCCCGGCCACGTGACGGGCCGGGGCTATCGCGAGGAGGGTGACCGAGGGGATTTGAACCCCCAACCCCCTGGACCACAACCAGGTGCTCTAACCTAATTGAGCTACGGCCACCATGAGCGTGTTGCGCTTCCCACGATACCAATGCGGCCGCCGGGAGAGAACCGTGATCGCCACAGCACCGCTGGTTTGCGGGCTGGTTTGGGCGGCTGGGAGCGCGGGACTAGCCAGAGGTACCGGACCTGAGCTATCATCCTCTGAAGTTGAACCGCCGTTCAAACGGCCCCCGCCCGAGGTGGAACGGTGGTTCTCGAAGGAGGAGACACGCATGGCAGGCAGGACTGACTTCGACCTTGAGCTGATCGACAAGCTCATCGAAGACGAAGAAACCAAACTCGAACCCAAGCACAAAGCGTCGATCGAGTACCGCAAGGTTGCGGAGCGCACCGTGGCCGGCGGCGTGGCTTCAAGCTGGCAGGATTCTCCTCCGCACGCCGTGTACATCGATCACGGCGAACGTAACCGGCTCTTCGACATCGACGGGAACGAGTACGTCGACTTCCACCTTGGCTACGGCGCCATGGTGATGGGTCACGCGCACCCCAAGATCACCGAAGCCATCCAGAAGCAGGCCGCGCGCGGCACGCATTTCGCCCAGCCCACGAAGGACCTTGATGCGGTCGGGGAGAACTTGGTCGATCGCTACAAGCTGCCGTTGTGGCGGTTCTGCAACTCCGGCACTGAGGCCACGCTGGAGGCCACGCGCCTCATGCGGGCAAACACGGGGCGCGACATCATCTTGAAGATCGAGGGGACCTACCACGGACACCACGACTCGCTGATGTTCTCGGTGGGGCCCGATCCCGCTGACATCGGTCCGCGCGAACATCCGGTGACCGTTCCACAAGCGATGGGCATCCCCCAGGTGTTCGCCGATCTGGTCCGCGTGGTGCCGTTCAACGATCTGGCTGAGGTTGAGCGAGCGCTGGCCGAGCATGAGGGCAATGTCGCCGGCATGATCGTCGAGCCCGCCATGATGAACTGCGGCGTGATCCTGCCCGAGACCGGCTACCTCCAGGGCCTCAAGGACCTGCTGCACAAGCACGGCGCGTATCTGGCGTTCGATGAGGTGAAGACGGGTGCCACGCTTGCCTACGGCGGTGCTGCCGAGGTCTTCGGCGTGACGCCGGACATCATCTGCCTGGCGAAGGCGATCGGCGGGGGACTGCCGTGCGGCGCGATCGGCGCTACCAGGGAGCTGTACCAGCTGGTCATCGACGGGGCCTACGACATGGCCGGCACGTTCAACGGGAATCCGCTCACCATGGCTGCCTCCCGCGCGGCACTAACGGAAGTCATGACCAAGGACGTCTATCCCGGCCTGAACGCCATCTACTCCTACATGCAGGAGAACCTGCGCAAGGTCATCGAACAGACGAACCTGCCGGCGCACGTGACCGGGTTCGGTGCCAAGGGGTCTGTCATCTACAGCAGTAAGCCGGTCCGCGAGTACCGCGATGCCGTCGGGATCGACGAGCGGATCACCTACCTCGCCTGGCTCTTCCAGCAGAACCGCGGGGTCTTCAAGTCGCCCTGGACCAAGCAGGAGACCTGGACGCTCTCCATCTGGCATACGGAAGAGGACGCCCAGCGTTACGTCTCGAACTTCGAGGAGTTCGCGACCGCTATCTCGGGGTAAGGTGCGGCAGATGAGCACACAGGCGCACGTCGATATCGACCTCGCGTGGGTCGACGAACTCATCATTCAGCAGGAAGCTGAGCTGGCTCCCAAGCATCAGCGTTCGATCTCCTACCAGCAGGAAGCGGCGCGCAGGCTGCCCGGCGGAGTTTCGAGTTCGTGGCAGACCGCGCCGCCCCATCCGCTCTATGTGGATCGCGGCCTTGGATCGAAGGTGTGGGACATCGACGGGAACGAGTACGTCGATCTGCACAACGGGTACGGCGTCATGGTCACCGGGCACGCGCACCCCAAGGTCGTGGAAGCGGTGCAGAAGCAGATCGCGCTCGGCTCTCATTTCGCGCAGCCGACCGAGGACGCGCTCATCGTCGCCGACAACCTGGCGGAGCGGACGGGCCTGCCGTGCTGGCGGTTCAACAACTCCGGCACGGAGGCTACGCTGGACGCCTGCCGTCTCATGCGCGCGGCCACCGGGCGGGACATGCTGATCAAGGTCGAGGGCATCTACCACGGCCATCACGACGCCCTGATGGTGAGCGTGTACCCGAATCCCGACAAGATGGGGCCCGGCGAACGGCCGAACTCCGTGGCGCAGACACCGGGGTTGCCGCAGTCCTACGTCGAACTCACCCGAGTGGTCCAGTACAACGACGTCGAGGGTGTGAAGCGGGTGTTCGACGAATTCCCCGGACAGATCGCGGGGATGATCGTCGAGGCCGGTGTCACGAACCTCGGCCTCATGCTTCCCGATCCCGGATACCTCCGGGGGATCAAAGATGTGTGCCACGCGAACGGTGCCTACCTGGCCTTCGACGAGGTGAAGACGGGCGCGACCCTGGCCTGGGGTGGGGCCATCGAGGCCTTTGGCGTGACGCCCGACATCGCCTGCTTCGCCAAGGCGATCGGCGGCGGACTACCGTGCGGCGCGATCGGCGGCGTGGACGACCTCATGGGACTCGTCGTACGAGGCAAGGTGGAGCAGGTGGGCACGTTCAACGGGAATCCGTTGACCATGGCAGCGAGCCGCGCCGCCCTGACGGAGGTCCTCACCAAAGACGCCTACTCGCGGTTCGACCAGATCCACGCGATCATGCGCGGTGGTTGTCAGCAGGTCATTGAGAAGTATCGCCTTCCGGCCATCGTCACCACCCTGGGGGCCAAGGGCGGCATCAACTACAGCGCGACACCGCTACATAACGCCCGCGACGGCATGGGCATCGACGAACGCATCAGCTACGCCGCGTGGCTCTGGCAACTGAACCATGGGGTCTTCAAGTCCCCATGGGCGAAGTTCGAGAGCTGGACCATCTCCGTGGCGCACTCGGACGAAGACGCGCAACGCTACGTTGACAACTTCGCCGGCTTCGCAGAAGCGATCACGCGGTCCTGAGCGCGTGAGCGCCATCGCGGAACTCAGCCTGCGCGATGCCAGGCGGCTGGCCGTCAAAGGGCAGCGGCTGTCGGGTCCTCGCCCCGCCACGATCCTGGAAACCGTCAACGAACTCGGGTGGGTACAGATGGACCCGGTGCGCCCGGTTGCTCGCACGGAGCAGCTCGTGCTCTGGAGCAGACTCGGTTCGCGATTCCGTGTGGAAGAGCTGGAGCGGCTGCTCTGGGAAGAGCGCTCGCTCTTCGAATATTGGGCGTTCATCGTGCCGACCTCCTCGTTCGGCGTGCATCGAGAGACCATGCGCCGTTATCCGAACGGACCCGGCCACACCCTCGCCAGGCGCGCCAACACGACCAACTGGCTGAAGACGCACGCGTCGGTCCGCCGCGAGGTGCTTCGCCGGCTCCGCGCAGATGGGCCACTCAGGACCCGGGACTTCACCGCGACGGCCCTGGAGGAATGGAAGGGCGGTGGGTGGAGTGACGACAAGAGCATCTCGATGATGCTCGAGACCTTGTGGGCCAAGGGCGAGGTCATGGTGGTCGGGCGTGAGCACCAGGAACGTGTCTGGGATCTGGCAGAGCGCAGGCTCCCGGCGGACCAGCCTCGGTTGGCCGCGCCCGAGGTCGCCCGACGGATCGTCGACACGCAGCTGCGCGCGCTCGGTGTCGCGTCGTCCAAGCAGTTCGGCTGGGCCTTCGACGGGCGTCCGCAGGGGTGGGAGCGAGCCCTGGCCGACCTGGTTCGCGAAGGGACGGTGGTGCCAGCGAAGGTGCAGGGTCAGCCCGGCGAGTGGTACATGCATGCCGACGTGCTTGCCAGGCCGTGGCGACCCCGGACCGTACTCCTCAGCCCCTTCGACCAGCTGGTTCATGACCGGGACCGGGCGCTCGCGCTCTTCGATTTCTTCTACCGGCTGGAGATGTACGTCCCGCGCGACAAGCGGCAGTACGGGTACTACGTCTTGCCGATCCTCCACGGAGACCGGCTGATCGGTCGCCTGGACCCGCTCTTTGACCGCAAGACCGGCGTGTTCACGGTGAAAGGGGTGTGGGCCGAAGCCGAAGCACCCGCTGCGGCGGGGCCCGCGATCGCCGCGCAGATCCGCGATCTGGCTGGGTGGGTGGGCGCCGAGCAGATCAAGGTCACGGGACCGATGCCCTCACTCTGGAGAGCCGCGCTCAAGGCGGTGGGTCCGTGACATCCGCCGCGCGGTCCGTCACCCTGGGTCGGTGAGCGAGCAGACCCATCACGAGCGCCGCAAGACCGCCCGGCGTCAAGATGACGCCGGGCTCCCCCCGTGGACTCCACGCCTCATCCGGATGGTGTCGCTCCGATTGATCGTGGTCCTCATCGTCGCGGCGATCGGAACGGTGGGCGCGCTCGGCCTCCTCGGACAACTCACCGGGTTCCTCACGATCATCGTCACGGCGCTGTTCCTCTCCTTCGCCATCGAACCCGGAGTCAACTGGTTCGCGGCGCGCGGGTGGCGGCGGGGGAGCGCGACCGGCCTCATCTTCCTCATCGTATTCCTGGCTATCATCGGTCTGTTAGCGCTGGTGATCCCCGCCATCGTGACCGGCTTCCGACAGCTCATCACGTCGGCCCCGCACATGGTGGATACGTTCGTGACGTTCGCGAACAAGTTCGGTCTGCATCTGACCGCGGGCAAGATCACGGAGCAGATCCAGGCGAACTCGAAGACCATCGCCAGCTCGGCCGCGGGCCTTGCGACCAACGTCTTCGGC
>JAYVBZ010000318.1:0-2340 GCA_043750215.1 Actinomycetota bacterium | reverse complement strand
TCGGTCAGGGTCTTCATCCGCTCGCGCACCATGGGCATCGCCCGGCCCAGGAGCGCAGGATCGACCGAGAGACCCGATGCCGTGAGGAAATGCAGGCAGCGCGCCGCCAGCTCGTCGGCGGCAAGCTGTTGGATGTAGTGGTTGTTCATGAACGTGAGCTTGTCGGTGTCGAACGCAGCAGGGTTCGACGACACGCGCCCTAGGTCGAACTTCTGGATCAGTTCCTCGCGGGAGAAGAACGTGGTTTCTCCGTCGGCAGACCAACCCAGCAGCGCCAGGTAGTTGATGAGCGCTTCGGCCAGGTATCCCTGTTCGCGGAAGGCTTCGACGCTGGTGGAGCCGTGACGCTTGGAGAGCGGCTTACGGTCAGAACCAAGTACTTGGGGCACGTGGGCGTATGTGGGCGCCACCCCGCCGAGCGCCTCGATGACCGCGATGTTCCGCGGGGCGGATGCGAGGAGGTCGTCCCCGCGAACCACGTGCGTGATCTCCATAAGCATGTCGTCGACCGCGACCGCAAGAAGGAACACCGGCGAACCATCCGAGCGCACCAGGACGAAGTCTTTGAGCTGGCCGGCAGCCCAGCGCACCTCTCCCTTGACCATGTCCTGGATGACACATTCTCGCTCGGGCATGTGGAAACGGATCACGCTGCTGCGCTCCTCAGCCGTGAAGGCCGCGCGTTCCTGATCCGAGAGCGAGCGGCAGCGGCCGTCGTAGCCCGGAGCCTGACCTTGGGCCATCTGCGCGTTCTTGCGCTGCTCGAGCTCCTCGGAGGTGCAGTAGCACCGATAGGCGTTTCCCGAGGCCAACAGATCGGCCGCCTTCGCCGCGTAGATCTCCGATCGTTCGGACTGGCGATACGGACCGTGCGGGCCTCCTACCTCCGGACCTTCATCCCAATCCAAACCGAGCCATCGTAGATCCGCGAGCACGCCCTGGAACGCCTCCTCGCTCACGCGGCTGGTGTCGGTATCCTCCACCCGCAGCACGAACGCCCCTCCGTTACGTCTGGCCCAGAGCCAGCTGAAGAGCGCGCTTCGAACATTCCCCACATGCAACGATCCCGAGGGAGCCGGAGCGAACCGGCAGCGGATGGACGTCATGGCCCCATCACCGGATTGGACAGCGTGCCCACGCCGTCGACCTCGACTTCGACCACATCTCCCTGGACGATCTTCCCAACGCCTTCCGGTGTGCCGGTGAGGATGACGTCGCCGGGCAGCAGCGTCATGAACGTGGTGATGTACTCGATGAGCGTGCCCACACCGAACACCATGTCCGCGGTGCTGGCGTGTTGCACGACCTCGCCGTTCAACCTGGTCTGGATGGCGACATCGATCGGATCCACCGCGGTGTCGATCCACGGCCCCAGCGGACACGAGCCATCGAACCCTTTCGCGCGGGTCCACTGCTCGTCGGTCTTCTGCAATGTGCGGAGCGTCACGTCGTTCGCACAGGTGAAACCCAGGATGTAGCGGGAGGCGTCTTCGGCTCGTACCCGCCTGGCCAGCCTGCCGATCACCACCGCAAGCTCACCTTCGTAGTCGATCCGGCGGCTGATCGGAAGGAGCTGGATCGGGTCGTTCGGACCGATCACCGCGGTAGAAGGCTTGAGGAACAGGATCGGTTCCTCCGGCACCCCTCCCCCGAACTCGGCCGCGTGGGCCTCGTAGTTCCTCCCGACGCAGACCACCTTGCTGGGGAGCACCGGTGCCAGGAGCCGAACGTCATCGAGGGGAACTTCCTCCCCCGTAGGGACCGGGTTCTCGAAGAAGGTCCCGGCCAGGACGCGGACGATGTCGCTGTCCGGTTCGATGATGCCGGTGCCGATCTTCTCGTCGTGACGGAAGCGCAGAAGCCTCATGGCGTCCGAGGCTACCGCACGGTGGCCGCGCAGGGTCCGGGTAGGCTGGCCGACATGGACCAGTCGTTCCAGGGGCTCTCGGCAGCCGACGTCGCATCGCGCGTAGCTGACGGGCGGACGAACGCCGTTCCTTCGGGCCCCACCCGGACCGTCACCCAGATCGTCCGCGCGAACATCCTCAGTCGATTCAACGCCCTGCTCGGTGCGATGTTCGTTCTGATCCTCTTCACGGGGCACCTTCGCGACGGCCTGTTCGGTGCGGTCCTCGTCGCGAACGCGACGATCGGCATCTATCAAGAGCTGAAGGCCAAGCGAACCCTTGACCGGCTCACCCTGCTCACCGCTCCCAAAGCGCGCGTGATCCGCGACGGGGTGCGCACCGATATCTCGGTCGGCGGCGTCGTGCAGGACGATGTACTCGTGCTCGAGCCGGGTGCGCAGGTCGTCGTCGACGGCACGGTGCTCTCTTCGGC
>JAYVBZ010000317.1:0-2835 GCA_043750215.1 Actinomycetota bacterium | reverse complement strand
AGGTTCTTGGGGAAGGTCTCGGAGTTGAGCGTGGTCTCGATCTGGAAGATCTTCACCCCGCTCGCCGCCAACAGCCGGCCCATCCGAACCACGGAATCGTTGATGGCGCTGTGGCCCTCGCGCGGGTCCATGTAGCTCTTGGAGCGGAGCATCGTGTTGACGTTGTGATGGTGCTTCAGCGACTTGTAGCTAGCCAGGCCCACGGCAACCGACTTGTGACCACCGTCCATGGCCACCAGGTTGATGTTCACGTAGACGATCAGATCTGAGTCCGCGGCGCGCTTGCTGATCTCCACGTCCTCGCCCTGGTCGGTCTGACCGATGTAGGTGAGTGCGTCCTTGTCCTCGGCGTCGAAGTTATAGAGCTGCTTGGGGTAGAAGCTGCGATACACGCGTTCGCCTACCGCGCGGCGGATCTCCTCGCCGGTCATCCGCCGGTGCAGCGCGGTCGCGACGATGATCTCGATGTCCTCGACGCCCTTACGCGCGGCAAGTTCGATCACTTGCTCTAGGATCCGCTGGCGGATATCGGGGGTGGTCATCGGCGGGAGCGGGATGGAGATGTCGTCGATGGCGATCGTGAGCTTCATCCCCGCAACCAGAAGTTCGGGTAGCGGCTTTGAGTCGCCCGTCGGGTGTTCGAGCGCGTGACGGATGGCACCGGGCACGTTCTTCATGCCCGGCAACGGATCTGGGGCATACACCACCCGTGTTCCCAACGGGAGTTTCTGCATCCGGAAGCCCTCGCCCTGGTGCACCATCAGCGGTGGTGTTCGTTCGTCGACTTCCAATACGAATCCGGGCCTTGGCATACGTTCTCCTAGTTCTCCTGCGGCGCGAACGCCACCTTGAAGGTTCCGAGTCTTCCCGCAGACATCGCGTGATCGATGGCGTCGCGCCAACGCTCTAACGGGTACGTTGCGCCAACCATCTGGGCAAGGTTGGGGAGGCTGCTCGCGAGTTCCAGCGCTATCGCGAACGAATGGCGGGCTCCGCTCGGCGTGTCCTCCATCGCGCTGGTGTACGCGCCCACCAGTTCCAGTTCGCGGAACCAGAGCGGGGTCAGGTCGGCGCCGGATCCGGGGATGCCGCCCAGGACCACGCGGCCTCCTGCGCGCGCGGTGCGGAGCGCGAGATCCAGGCTGCCGGAGGAACCGACACACTCGATCACGGCGTCCACGCCGCCGAGCACGAAGTCCTGGCCTCGTTCTGGGTGAAGCTTTACCCCGTGACCGATCCGTCGAACCGCCTTCGCGGCGTGCTCGGGCAGGACGACCTCGTCGGCGCTTGCTTCCAAGGCCGCGCTGCGCTGGCGTGGATGCTTGGCCGCGACCACCACGCGCCCGGCCTGCGTGAGCGCTTTCACGGCGATGAGCGTGAGGATCCCCACGGTTCCCGCACCGATGATGAGCACGGAGTCCTCTGGCTGGATATCCGCGCGGAGCGCCGCATGGATCGCGCATGCGAACGGCTCCAGGAGGACGGCGGTTCGATCGTCCATGCCATCGGGAACAGCCCAGACCTGGGAACGGTGGGCGAGCATCATCCGGCTCCAACCGCCGCCGGTGTCGGCGCAGTAGCCGGTCTGCAATCCGGCTTTGAGATCGCCGACCGTTACGCGATCGCAGCGACCGTACTGACCCGATGCACAATTGACGCAGAGGTCGTCCAGCCCGCGCGCCGCGCACCCCAAGACGCTGGAAAGGACCACGCGTTGACCGGCCTTGTGCTGACCGCAATCGTCCATGAGTTCACCGACCACCTCATGCCCCGGCACGAACGGCAGCGACACCAGCGGCGAGAAGTAGAACGAGGACCGGCCCGAGAGCGTTGCGAGGTCGGAGCCGCAGATGCCGCTGAGCTGCGGCTTGAGTCGCGCCCAGCTGTCCTTGAGGGGTACCGGATCCTTCAACGTGGACAGGCGTAGTGGAGCGAGCGGTCCCGAGACCAAGCCGGGCGCCCTCCCACTCATCACGCGTGCGCCCAAGTACTTCGGCAGGCTCCGATACAGTTCCAGCGCAAGGGCCATCAGAAGTTCCTCATCGTGTCGAGCGGCCTGGGGAATCGGACCTTGGGCATGGACTTCGCCATCGCCCACTCCTCGATCGGCCAGCGCTTGCGCCGCGCGTAGCGGTAGAGCGCCGAGTCGGGTGATACAGCGACGGGGTTCCCGACCGCGCGCAGGAGCGGGAGGTCGGAGTAGGAGTCGGCGTAGGCGTAGCAGTGCTTCGTGTCGATCCCTTCCTGCATGCAGTGGCGCTTGAGCCACGCGGCGCGCGCCTCCCCCACCAACGGCGGCGCCGACATGAACCCGGAGTAGCGTCCCTCGCGCTCCTCCAGCTCCGCGCCGATCACGATGTCGAAGAGCGGCGCGAGCGGTTGCACGAACGGCTCCGCGGCGGCGGTGATGAGGATGGTCCGGTGTCCCGCCGCTCGGTGCTCCCGAACCCGACGGATCGCGGCAGCCGAGGCCTTCTGCAACATGTACTCGCCGACGTGATGGTCGATCAACTCCTTCACACCGGCAACACTCGCGCCTTCGTACCTGCGGAAGAACGTGCGGAGGAAATCGCCGCGATCCCGCCGGTCGATCTGCAGGTACCCAGGGATCCGACCGAACACGCTGACCAGCTCCCTGGGCCATCCGTCGGGCTCTAGGTCGGCCATCCGCGTCCACACGTAGGACTCCACGACGTTGGACGAGATGATCGTCCCCTCCATGTCGAACACCGCGGCGACCGGCTGTTCGCGTTCCTTGATGTGGACGGCGGGCTTCTCTCGGTCTCGCTTGCTCAACTCGCGGAGCGACTGCGTGACCGCGGGCGAATGCACATC
>JAYVBZ010000316.1:0-5703 GCA_043750215.1 Actinomycetota bacterium | reverse complement strand
GTAGCCCCGCGCTCCTGCCCCGGCATCGGCGACGATCGGCCTTGCTCCTTCGGCGCTGCGTTCCGTCCATCTGGGACAAGGCTCGACGCGGGCCCCCCGGTCCGTCAGGATGTCGCCCGTGGCGAGCACGGAGACGAGCCCAGAGGAGAGCGGTAGGTCGCGCGGCATGCGTGCGCCCTTCCGTCACGCGGACTTCCGCCGCCTGGCCCTAGGTCTCGCGATCAGTCAAACCGGGGACTGGCTCTACAACGTCGCGCTCATCGTCCTGGTGTTCCGCGCCACACATTCGGCCACCTGGGTGGCCGCGGCGGGGATCGTCCGGCTCGTGCCGTACGTGGCGCTCGGGACCTTTGGAGGGGTCGTCGCGGACCGTTACTCGCGCAAGGGCGTGATGATCGTGTCCGATCTGGCGCGAGCGGCCATCATGGCGCTGTTGGTCGTGGTAGACCTGCGATCGGGATCGGCACTGTTCGCGATCCTCCTGGCCGGTCTCTCGACCAGCTTCGCGGTGGCCTATGGCCCTGCGCTCAGCGCTGGTCTCCCACTCATCGTCAGCGAGGACGAGCTCTCCGCGGCGAACTCCATCACCAGCACCATCCAGAACGTCTGTATCGCGTTGGGGCCGGCGGTCGGTGGGGTGCTCCTGGTGCTGGGCTCGCCTGCCACGGCGTTCGCGGTGAATGCAGTGTCGTTCCTGGGCTCGGCGATCGCGGTCTCCCGCGTGCGCGCCGACCTTGGACCGACGCCGGCGTCGGCGCACCAGGAGGATCCGAGCATGTGGGTGAGGCTGCGCGTCGGGATCGACGCGCTGCGCGGTTCGACAGATGTCATCGTCCTGGTTGCCGCTTGGACGGCGAGCGCGTTCCTCTACGGGACGCAGATCGTGCTGTTCGCGCTCTTGGCCACCGGGCGCCTGCATATCGGCGACAACGGCATGAGTTTCCTGTACGCAGCTGTCGGCGTCGGCGGGATCGCTGCGGCCGCAGTGGCTCACCGTGCGGCCGATCGGCCCCGCCAGGGCGTGACGCTTGCGCTCGCCACGGTGATCCCGGCCGTGGCGTTCGCGGGCTATGCGTTCACGACGACACCTGCGGTGGGATACGTGCTGGCGGGGATCGACGGCGGAGCCTCCATCGTGCTCGACGTCCTGGTGCTCACCAGCCTTCAGCGGATGCTGGGCAACGAAGTCATGGGCCGTGCGTTCGGCGCGGTGGACTCCATCGTGATCGGCGGGATGCTCCTTGGCTCCATCGTGGTCCCACCGGTGGTGGGCGCGATCGGTGTCCGTGGCGCCGTCCTCGCGTCAAGCTCGGTGGTCGGGAGCGTCGGCCTCCTCGTCCTCCTGCGCGCGCGCGCCATCGACCGGCGTGGAGCCTTGCGCGCCACCGACCTTGCGCCGCGGGTCGCCCTCCTGTCCGGTCAGGATATCTTCGCCGGGGCATCGCGCGCCGTGTTGGAGGCGATCGCTGACGAGCTCACACCCGTGTCCGTAGCGGCCGGGGACGTCGTGATCCACGAAGGTGCAGAAGCAGACGACCTGTACATCGTCCGCCACGGGCACTTCGATGTGACCACTGCCCAGAAGGGTCGGGTCGGCGAACTCAAAGACGGCGACTACTTCGGTGAGATCGGGTTGCTCCACAAGATCCCGCGGACCGCGACCGTGACGGCCTCGATGAACGGTGAACTCTGGCGCATGCCGGGGGAGACGTTCCTTCAGCTGGTGAACGAAGGGGGCCAGCGTTCCTCCAGCCTGGCGTCGAACATGCAGCACCGGATGGCGACGGTGCGGTCCGTCCAGCGCGATGATCCGGCCGAGCCCGCGGCGAAGTAGCGCGGCTCAGTCCTGGAAGGCGTACTCCTCGGCGTCGCCGAGTTTCACGTCGCCGATCCGCTCGTAGATGGCGTTCGACGTCGGATCGGCCGGATCGATGAACAGGAAACACTCAGCGAACCCGGTCCACCGTTCCTATGGCGGCCGGGTTCGCCCGAGCGAACCGTATCGACGGTGCCTCTCTCCTTACGCCCCCGCGATCTTGCCGCAGAGGATCCGGTCTCCGGCGTTCCCAGTAGCGAGCGTCTTTCCGGTAGCCGTGGCCGTGCTCGCCGGATCGTCGGTATTCGGCGTGTAGTCAGTCGCGGTCGCTCCGATCGGGATATTCGCGTAGTTATCCGGTAGCGCGTGCATGATCACGACCTTGCCGATCACGTCGGCGACGCCGAATCGATCGGTCTTGAATGTCGCCACGCCGTTACCGCCTGCGTTCACCAGGATGACCGGCATGTCGGCTGCGTGGGCGGGATGGGTTTGCGCCGGGTCGCTCTTGTAGTGGCCGTCGGCCGATACGAACCAGGTCGAGGAGGCCATCGCGGCATCGGCGATGCATCCGATCCCGTTGGCGGGGACGTCGTTCGCGTGGATGTGGAAACCGTGGAACCCGGGTGTCTGGGACGTGACCTTCACTTTGACCCGGACGTTTGATCCCAGCTGCGTGACGCGGACCAGCCCGACTGCATCGCCCGAGGCGTTCCTTAGGGCCGCCCTGGCGGTCTCTCCCTGCGGCGCGATCTGGCCCGGATCGTTCGCGGATGCAGCGGCGGTAGCCGCAAGCAACGCCGCGCCCGAGATGATCGCAATCATGGTTCGGATGAAACGAGTCATGTTCGCATCCCTCCTCTAGTCGTGCGGGCAACCGGTGAGTTCCGTCGTTCCCAGGTCCTCCCTTCAGACGCGGCTCGAACCTGCGGGGACCGTCATCACCCCTTTGTCGCGATCTGGCCCCGGATCGGTTCACGAGTCGGCGACGGGATGTAACTCAGTCCCGGAAGGCGTATTCCTCTGCGTCGCAGAGTTTCACGTAGCCGATCCGCTCGTAGATGGCATTCGACGTCGGATTGGCCAGATCGGTGAACAGGAAACACGCCGGGTCGCCCATGGCCAGTCGCGCGGAGGAGAGCTCGGCGACCAGTCGTGTCGCGTAGCCGTGGCTTCGGTGCTCGGGAGGCGTGTAGACGGGGCCGATCCGCGATCCGACTCGCGGGACGTCATGATGCCCCGAGAGCGACACCACCTCGCCGTCCTCCCACAGCCAAAATCCGCCGCCTCGGCCCGCCAGCCGGTTGTCGATGTTGATGACGGTCCTCTCGTCGTCGTGTGGATGCTCGGGGGGAAGGGCCTCCGCCGCGAACGCGCGGATCCACTCACGAACGAGGTCTCGGTCGCGCCCGACCGCAGGCCGGGCAGACCCCGACACAGCAGGTACGTCGTTCACATCGGCCAGTTCCCAGACGCCTTCGCTGATGGTCAGCTCGGCACGTCGGCCTGCCGCGCCGGAGATGTGCCCCGAGAACTCCTGCGCGAACGGCACGTTCCCGACGACCCCAGGCACAGCGCCTCCATCGGTGTGCACCGCCTGCGCCAGTGGCTGGATGGCCCGATGATCCAGGGGGTCGGCGATGATCACGTTGTGGGGCTGGGTCTGCATCGCGAGCCCCGCAGGGGCGCCGTCCTGGACGGCCAGCCACAGGTAGAAGTCGGGGTAGATATCAGGCTGGGCTACCAGGGTCTGCAGGACCGCCAGCGGGAGACTGCTCCGCCCAGGGGAGGCCATCAGGATCGGCATAGCGTCACGCCGGAAGGCGGCGGGATCGCGGTATCGCTCAACCTCCATCGCGTGATGCTACCGGCTGAAGGGCCAGGGTCCACCCCGACTTGACTGTAGGACTGTCGCTCTGGCACCCTTTCGTCGTTGCCAAGGGGAGGGGACGCATGGTCGGGCTGAGTACGTACATGTTGGTCTTTCGGGTCCTGCACATCGTCAGTGGGATCTTCTGGGTGGGTTCGGCGTTCTTCGTGACGGTGTTCCTGGAGCCAACCGCCGCCGACCTTGGGCCCGAGGCGGGCCCAGTGATGGCGCATCTCATGGAGAAGCGCAAGGTGGGCCAGGTAATCACCGGGATCGCCGCCTTCACGGTGATCGGGGGTCTGTTCCTCTACTGGCGCGACTGGCACTCGATGTATGCGAGCTTCGGCGATTGGATCGGCTCGTGATTCGGAGGAGTTCTGACCGTCGGAGCCGTGTGCGCGATCGCAGCGTTCTTCCTGGGGACCGGGGGTATCCCACCAACCATCAACAAGATGAACGCGCTGGGCAAGGAGATGGCCGCCGCCGCCGGACCGCCGGCGCCGGAGCAGATGGCCGCGATGGCCGGCCTCCAGCATCGGCTCAAGATCATCTCCCGCACCGGCCTGGCCCTGGTCACGGTCGCGATCTTGGCGATGGCCACAGCCCGATGCTGGTGAGACCAGGGTGTACGAGCACCTGACGTATAGTGCAACTCCGGCTGGCTTGCGCTGAGCCGCGAAGCGGAGGGGCTTCACGTGGAGACGGTGCCGCCGACGCAAGATGAACGACTCGCGGGTGGAACGGGTGTGTCCGAGCACCCCAGCGCGAAGGAATCTCTTCTGGTCGTGGCGTCCAACCGAGGTCCGGTGAGTTTCGACCGCGACCAGAGCGGCAAGCTGGTTCCCAGCCGAGGCATCGGTGGACTGGTAACGGCACTTTCGGGGGTACTGTTCCGTGACGCCACCTGGGTCGCATCGGCGATCACGGACGGCGACAAAGAGATCGCGAAGCGTGGACGCGCCGCGTCCGCCGGCGCCGGCCAGCGCGTTCGGTTCGTCCAGATCGATCCTGAGACCTACGACGGGTATTACAACCAGATCGCGAATCAGATCCTGTGGTTCGCCCATCACTATCTCTTCGACATCGCCCGCACACCGCGGTTCGGCGATGACACCGTCCGAGCGTGGGCGCGGTTCGTCGAAGTGAATCAAGCGTTCGCCGATGTGCTGGCCCGGGAGGCGCACCGTCATCCCGTCTATCTCATCCAGGATTACCACCTCGCCCTGGTGCCTGCGATGCTCCGAGAGCGCGTTCCCGACGCGAGGATCGTGCATTTCTCTCACACGCCGTTCGCCGGCCCGTCGTACCTGCGGATCCTGCCGGCACATATGCGCGACGCCGTGATCAAGGGGATGTGCGGGGCGGACGTGGTGGGCTTCCAGTCGCCCGCGTGGGCTGAGAACTTCGCGCTCAATGTGCGTTCCACGCCCGGCGTGCGCATCGACCTTCGAACCCTCCGTGCCCGGGTTGACGCCAGGTCGATCCCCATCCGATCGTTCCCCGTGGCGGTCCCCGGGCACGTGATCCGCGAAACCGCCTCGCGTCCGGACGTGGCGTCGGCAGCGAGCGAGATCGAGGCATGGCGCGGAGAGGCGAAGCTGCTCCTGCGTGTTGACCGTCTCGAGCCGTCCAAGAACATCATTCGCGGATTCCTGGCCTACGAGCTCTTCCTGAAGCAGCACCCCGAGTGGCTGGGCCGCGTGAAGTTCCTCTCGCTGCTGAGTCCGTCGCGGGAGGAGATGAAGGCATACCAGCGCTACGGCGACGAGGCGTTGGCGGAGGCCGACCGCATCAACCAGTCCCTCGGCACGCCCGGATGGCAGCCCATCGATGTTCGCGTCCAGGAGGACTTCTATTTCGCCGTGGCGGCGTACACGCGCTACGACGTGCTGTTGGTCAATCCGGTGTACGACGGGATGAACCTGGTGTGCATGGAGGGCCCGCTCGTCAACGAACGTCACGGCGTGCTGGTCCTTTCTGTGAACGCGGGCGCGTACACACGGGTAGGCCGGCATGC
>JAYVBZ010000315.1:0-2315 GCA_043750215.1 Actinomycetota bacterium | reverse complement strand
CGATCATCGCGACGGCGATCCCCGTGCACGCGGCGGCGACGATCGATGACGCCATGACCGGGGGCGAGGACTACGAACTCTTGGCCACCGTCCCTATCTCCGCGCTGGACGAACTGACCGTAGATCTGGCTGATCGGTTTGGGACGCCGCTGACCATGATCGGGCACGTCGATGCAGGCGAGGGAGTCACGCTCGAAGAACCCGATGGCACTCGCTCGCTGAAGGCGGCCGGTTGGGATCACTTCGCGTGAGAAGCCCGCGCCCGCGTGTTCTGTCCATCGCCGGCAGCGACTCTGGAGGGGGAGCGGGCATCCAGGCAGATCTCAAGACGTTCAGCGCTCTCGGCGTCTATGGCATGACGGCCATCACGGCGATCACGGTCCAGAACACGCTGGGCGTCGCACAGGTGCAGGCCGTGGAGCCTCATGTCGTGGCCGATCAGATCACGGCTGTGGCTTCGGACATCGGGGTGGACGCGGCGAAGACAGGCATGCTCACGAACGCGGCGATCGTCTATGCGGTTGCAGATGCCATCCGTCGGGCCGGCATCGACAGGCTGGTGGTGGATCCGGTCGCAGTGTCAAAGCACGGTCATGTGCTCTTGGAGCCCGCCGGCCTGGATGCGCTCCGGTCCGCGGTGCTACCCCTCGCGCTGTTGGTCACTCCCAACCTCCCCGAAGCTGAGACGCTCTCCGGTATCGAGGTGCGCACGCGCGATGACATGCGACGGGCCGGCGATGTGATCCGGGGCTTCGGAGCCGCCGGGGTCCTGGTGAAAGGTGGGCATCTAGAGGGCGGAACCGCAGCCGACCTCTTACTCGACGCAGGCGGCGAAGAATGGTTCGAGGTGGAACGCATCAACACCCCCCACACCCACGGCACCGGGTGCACCTTGAGCGCCGCCATCTCGGCGTATCTCGCCATGGGAGAAGATCTGCGAACCGCGGTTCGAGCCGGCAAGGAGTTCGTCACGGGTGCGATCGCCCACGCGTTGTCGATCGGCGGCGGGGTCGGTCCTGTGGATCAGCTGTGGAAGTCACCCCCGCCCACCGATCTGGGCTAGCTGATCCGGATCCAGCCGACGTCCGGCTCGAGCGGATGTGGGTGATGCGTGATGGGCGCCGGCCCTCAGGCGTGGGGGATGCGGGTGATCTTGCCGGCTTTGATGCACGACGTGCAGGCGTTGACCCGTGTGTGGGTACCGTTGACGAGCGCGCGAACGCGCTGGATGTTCGGGTCCCACCGGCGGTTGTTCCGCTTGTGCGAGAACGTCACCGACTTGCCGAACCACGGCTTCTTTCCACAGACATCACACACGGCTGCCATAGATCGACGAGGCTACCAGACGGGTTCAGGCGGCGATCTTCGCCAGGTTATGATCCAAGGAGGCCTCACCAGTGCCAGCGCCGTTAGCCGTCGACACGTCACTCCAGCATGGTAGAACCGAACGCACCGAACGGTGAGGACCCCAGTGCCGCTGACTCCCGATTCCCCCATCACCGATATCGACGCGAAGATCGCCGCACGTCGCGCAGGGTCCCGTACCCGAGGGGAAGAGGCATGGGCGGTGCTTGAGAACGCGTTCGGCATCACATCGGTTGGGCAGCTGATCCATCACTACCCGCGGCGCTACATCGACCGGTCGCGTGTATCTGCCATCGGAGACCTCCCCATCGGCAAGTACGTGACGGTGATCGCGCACGTGAAGAAGGTGGCGAAGCGCCTGACCCGCCGGCACCAGACCATGGTGGTGGTGACGCTGTACGACGGCACCGGCTACCTGGAGCTCACGTTCTTCAATCAGCCCTGGACGGCGAGCCTGTATCGCGAAGGAGCGGAGGTTGCCGTCAGCGGAGTGGGTGCGCTCTACAAAGGACGCCGGCAACTCGCGAATCAAGAGGTCGAGGTGCTCCGCGGTGATGACGCTGATCACGTGCACACCGGACGGATCACGCCGGTACACCCTGCGAGCGAGGGGATCTCCACCCGCACCATCCGAGAGCTAATGTGGAAGGCGATCGACCAGCTGCCGGCGATGGCCGACCCCATTCCTGCTCACATCGTGAAGGTGGAGGACCTTGGCTCCTACGACTGGGCGCTGCGGCATATCCACTTCCCAGAGGGTCAGGGTCAGCTCCACACGGCAACGGAACGGCTGAAGTTCGACGAGCTGTTCACGCTGGAGTTGGGGGTGGCGTTCCGCAAACATCGCGTGACTGCAGAGGCGACCGGGATCGCACATCAGCCCGGCGGCGAGCTCACGAAACGCCTGCTGGCTACCGTGCCATTCGAGCCGACCGGCGCCCAGCTCCGCA
>JAYVBZ010000314.1:0-3645 GCA_043750215.1 Actinomycetota bacterium | reverse complement strand
GGCCCCAGAAGCAGCACGCCCTTCGGGATGCGGCCACCAAGACGCTGGTACTTCTTCGGGTTGCGGAGGAACTCGACGATCTCTTTCAGCTCCTCTTTGGCCTCATCCACGCCGGCCACATCGTTGAACGTGGTCTTCAACTCTTTCCGGTCGTAGATCTTGACCTTGTTCTTGCCCATGTTGAGCGCGCCGGCACCGCCACCCGCCATGCGCTTGATCACGAAGAAATAGAGGCCAACCATCAGAAGGATCGGGAACCCAAGGTTGATGAGCAACCCGAGCCACTGGTTGGCCGGGGCGAGTTTGATCTGGATACCCTTGTCGATCAGCGGCTGCAAGAAACTCTGGTCGACCACCAGGTTCGGCGACAGCGTCGTGGTGAAGTTCACGTCGCTGCCGTTGGCGTCGGTGTACGTCCCGCTGATGCTCGACTCCGACACGGTGACGACGCCGGTGATGTCCCCGGCGTCCACGTGGGCATAGAAATCCGTGAGGAGGATCGTCTGCGTGTTGGAGGCCCCGAGGAAGCGGCTGAACATGAGGAGCGTGATCACGACGATCGCGACCAGGACCAATGGATTCATCCGGGTCCGGGGCGTGCCGCTTCCCGGACTTGCGTTCGGGTTGGGCCAACGGGACTTCTTGTTGTTCTTATCGGTATCAGGCATCGTCAACCCATCTTCCCACCACCTTCGCCGTATGGCAGCCCGGTGTCCGTGATGGTCCTGTAACGGTTCGGGCGTACGGTGGTACCCATGGATATGCGTCGGGATCAACGATCCGCCGGATCCGTGGCTGCGTTGACGGGTGTGGGGGTTGCGCTGCTGGTGTGCGGCGTCCTCACCACCGTCTGGTCATCGTTCCCGTTCCCGCCCATCGTCGTCGCCGAAGGCATCGCCAGCGTGACGCCAGGTCGGATCGCCGCCTTCTTCATCGATGCGCTCCAACACACCGCCTTGCCCCTCACCGTCGTAGGAACGGGACTCTTGCTGGCGCTAGCTGCGTGGCAGCTGGGACGACTGATCCCTTGGCTCCATGCGCGGCTTCACGGCCCAGCGGCAGCTGCCGCGGCTCTTGCCGCAGCTCCCTTGTTCGCGGTATCCGTGTTCGCGTTCAAGCCGAACACCACCACGGTGGGCCGTGCACCATTCGCCCTCGGCGTCGTCGTGGCATTCGCCGCCGGTGCGCTTGCAGCCGGGCGCGTGTTCGACCGCCTCTCGACGATCGCATCCGAGCCCGAGGAGGGTGCAAGTGCCGACCTGGCGAGGCGTTCGGTGCTATGGGCGTTCGGGCTGACGGCGGGCGGAATGATCCTTGGCGCCGCGCACCTCAGCCGGTTCGTCCATCGGGTGCCCGATCCCGGTACCTTGGCGTTGCACGCTCGGGACGTCACGCCCGTGAAGACCTCCTCGCCCGCACCCGGCGACTCGGCCTTCGCGCAGGTCCCCGGGCTCAGCCCCCGCGTGACTTCGACCGCCGATCACTACGTGGTGGACGAGGAACTGTTCGACCCGCAGATAGATCCGAAAACCTGGAGACTCCGCGTCTTCGGCTTGGTGGACACCGAGCTCAGTCTCACCTATGACCAACTCCTCGGGATGCCCGCCGTCGAGCAGTACTTCACCCTCGAGTGCATCTCGAACCAGGTGGGAGGCGATCTCATGTCGACCGCCAAGTGGACCGGGATCCCCTTGCGGCTGATCCTGGAGAAGGCGGGCGTGACGGGCGGCGCGCTGGAAGTGGTGTCCCGAGCGGTCGGGGGCTACTCCGACTCGTTGCTGATGTCCGACGCGCTTCGCCCCGGCACACTCGTCGCGGTGGGGATGAACGGGATGGCGCTCCCTCGCGCGCACGGGTTCCCCGCCCGGATCCTTGCGCCGGGCCACTACGGCATGAAACAACCGAAGTGGCTCGAGTCCCTGGAGGTTGTGGATCAGCCGTATCAGGGATACTGGGAGCGTCGTGGGTGGTCCAAGACTGCGATCGTGAAGACCACAGCCAGGACCGACACAACCGGGGCACACGCAGCCCCGTACACGCTGGCGGGGGTCGCGTTCGCGGGTGACCGCGGGATCTCCAAAGTAGAGGTGTCGATCGACCGGGGCGGTACGTGGAAGGAGGCAGACTTGGAATCGGGTCTCTCCGCATTCACTTGGCGCCGATGGCGCTTGCCCTTGACCCCGCTTGCTTCCGGAACGGTCGTAGCGCTGGTCCGTGCCACGGATGGTGACGGAGTACTCCAATCACCGGCCGTCGTCGACACCTACCCCTCTGGGGCCACTGGGTTTCAGGAGATCACCTTCGATGTCTAAGGCCGAGACTGCGGTCGAGAACGACGCACTCCGTGAGCGCTTCGAACGCGACGTCTTGCCGCTCCTGCCCAGCCTCTACGGCGCGGCACTCCGGATGACACGCAACCCCAGCGATGCCGAGGATCTGGTCCAGGACACCTACCTTCGAGCGTTCCGTGGGTTCGGGGGGTTCAAGGAGGGCACCAACCTCAAAGCGTGGCTCTACCGGATCCTGACGAATAACTTCATCAACACCTATCGGAAGAAGCAACGGCAGCCCCAGATCGTCGAAGGCCCCGATGACATCGACGAGTGGTACCTCTTCGACAAGCTTGGCGCTCAGAACGTGCAGGGATCTGCTGAAGACGAGGTGCTGGATCGCCTGCCCGACAACGATGTGAAGCAGGCGCTGGAATCCCTTCCGGAGAACTTCCGGATGCCCGTGTTGTTGGCGGACGTGGAAGGGTTCAGCTACAAGGAGATCGCCGACATCATGGAGACCCCCATCGGGACCGTGATGTCCCGCTTGCATCGGGGAAGAAAGGCGCTGGAGAAGGCGTTGTGGGAAACAGCCCGCCAACGAGGACTGGTCGAATCCGAATGATCAACTGTGGACCCGAATGCGAACAGACCCTGCGCGAGATCGAGCGATGGCTTGACGGCGAGTGCGAGGCCACCGTTCAGATCGATGTCGAGAGCCACCTCAGCGGGTGCAACCCTTGTATGCAGCGGGTCGAATTCCGCAGACGGCTCAAGG
The DNA here is from genome assembly GCA_043750215.1 of Actinomycetota bacterium. GTDB lineage: Bacteria > Actinomycetota > UBA4738 > UBA4738 > HRBIN12 > JANXVR01. Next base: position 597 of record JAYVBZ010000314.1, on the reverse strand, counting down.
TGGTCATCCAGACCAAATGCGTCGGCGACGCCGTCCCCGCCGGGCTTCAGGACAAACTCCAAGGCCTGATCCGTTCCATCGACGCGGCCGAAGGGTGATCTCCAAGACCTGAACCGCGCCGGCCCTCGCGTCGAATCCTCCTGTAACGCGAGGAGGACGACATGCGCGAGAGCGAACAGATGCAGGGGAGCCGACCCGGGAACCTTCCTCCGCCGTCCCGAACCCATGGCAAGGGACGCGTCTGCGAGGCACAAGGGTGTGGCACGAAACTGTCCGTGTACAACGCATCGAAGCATTGCTGGCAGCACGCGGAGGTGACCTTCCCCAACTATCGCGGCAAGAGCTTGTGGCCCGGAACGGCTTGGAGCGCCTAGGATGCCCCCGATAAGGGGGTAGGGATGGAATGGTTCGACGGCGCGGTCCTGGGGGTGTGGGCGCACCCGGACGATGAAACCTACCTGTCCGCGGGGCTCATGGCGGACGCCGCTCGCGAGGGTCGCCGCGTGCTCTGTGTCACCGCCACCCGGGGTGAGGGCGGCTCGATGGACCACGATCGCTGGCCCCCCAACACCATGGGGGACGTCCGCGAACAAGAGC
>JAYVBZ010000313.1:0-3947 GCA_043750215.1 Actinomycetota bacterium | reverse complement strand
CCGCCTCTCGCAAGGACGAACGGTCATCACCATCGCACACCGTCTCTCCACCGCAGAACACGCCGACCGCGTGTTGGTGTTCGACTCCGGCCGATTGGTCGAGGATGGCACGCACACCGAACTCGCGGCGCGAGGTGGGGTGTACGCAGGGATGTACGCCAGCTGGCTCGGCAACGTTCGTGTGTCGCGGTTGGAACAGCCGTGAACGAGTTCGTCGAGCAGATGCGGACCATGGCGGCGGCGTCGCTGTTCCCCGTGGAGGGTGAGCTCTCCGTCGTCGGCCTGTCAGAGGCGGTCACCGTGACCCGAGGCGCCTACGGCGTCCCATCTATCCGCGCGCGGTCCCAAGACGATCTGTGGTTCGCGCAGGGGTTCGTGACCGCGGGGGAGAGGCTGTTCCAGCTGGATCTGGCGCTTCGAGCTGCGAACGGCCGGCTCTCAGAGCTCTTCGCAAACAAGACGCTGGCGGAGGACCGCTTCGCGCGCACGGTCGGACTGCATCGCGCAGGCGCCCGGTACGTCGCCGCGTGGGACAAGCGCTCGCTCGATATGCATGCCCGGTTCCGCGCGGGGGTGTTCGCCTGGATCGCGCAGATGCCCGCGGCACCGATCGAGTACATGTTGCTGGACGCGAAACCCGAGCTTCCCCAGGATCCCGCGGCGTGGGCCTCGGCGTTCGCGTACCTGGGATGGGGACTCAGCGGGAACTGGGACGTGGAGCTGCTCCGCGCGCAGATAGCCGAACGGGCAGGGCCGGATGCGGTTGCCACGCTCTTACCGCCGCTCCCGACGGATACCCCCGACCTTGCAGCCGGCGGGTTGGCCGGCGCCCTGCTGGACGCCCTGCCCCATCCCAGCGGCCAGGGGTCGAACAACTGGGTGGTGAGCGGGAACCACACTGCCAGCGGCAAGCCTCTCCTCGCGAACGACCCCCACCTGCAGGTCATGCAACCCGGCGCGTGGCTGCAGATCGCCCTGGAGGCTCCCGGCTACCGGGCGCGCGGCGTGGCTCTGACGTTCAGCCCCGGTGTGTTGCTGGGTGCCACCGACCACCACGCCTGGGGCGTGACGAACGTCTCCGGCGACGTCCAGGATCTCTACGTCGAGCACCTCAACGCCGACCGCACCGCTGCCGAGTTCCGAGGCGGATGGGAGCCGCTCACCATCCATCGTGAAGAGATCGTGGTTCGGGGGTCGGAGGAGCCGGTGGTGATCGACGTCCGCGAGTCCAGACACGGTCCGCTGCTGGACCACGCGGTCGTGGGTGAGATCGATCCCGACTTCGTCCCGCTGCCCCAGGACCCCGTCTACTCGCTGCGGTGGACGGGGGCCGAACACGGGATCCGGCCGTCCCTGGTGCTGGACGCCGCGCAGGCTCGGGACTTCCACGAGTTCCGCACCGCCGCGCTCGGCGTCGGTTGCCCCGGCCAGAACTTCGTGTACGCCGATGTGGACGGGAACATCGGATACGCATGCACGGGGGTGTTTCCCGTGCGCGATGGTGGCGACGGAACGGCGCCCGTTCCCGGCTGGACCAGCGATCACGAATGGTCCGGCGTGATCCCTCCCGATAAACTGCCGTGGTCGCTGAACCCGGACCGCGGCTACATCGTCACCGCGAACAACCGCATCCATGACGACGCGTATCCACACGTCATCGGACACGACTTCCACAGCGCCCACCGTGCGCGCAGGATCACCGAACTGCTGACCGCCCGGAGCGACCACGATGCAGACTCGATGCGCGCAATCCAGATGGACACGGTCTCGCTTCCGGCGAGTGAAACCCTGCCGCTGTTACTTGCCCTGGTAACCGACCCCCACTACAGCGATGTCGTCGCGATGCTCAGAGATTGGGACGGCGACATGCGTGCCGACTCCGGCTCGGCCGCCCTCTTCAACGTGTGGTGCGCGAGCATCGCGCGACGCGCCCTGACCCCCGTGCTGGGCAACGATCTCTTCCGTGCCTACCACGCGGCACGTGAGCCTTGGCAATGTCAGGCGCTCCCGGCGCTCCTGCGCGGCGAGGGGACCGGAGATACGGATCGCTGGATCTCCCAGGAAGCGGTCTGTGCCGCCTTGGAAGACGCTCTGCGAGAGCTCACGGAGACGCTCGGCGCCGACCAGGCCGAGTGGTCGTGGGGAGGGATCCACCAGGCCACATTCGCGCACCCACTGGCGTCCGTGCCGGGACTGGAGTCGCTCTTCGTGGCCGCGCGCGTGCCGTTAGGCGGAGACGAACAGACGGTGAACCAGGCGGGCTTCGACGGCCGGGCTGGCTATCCGGCGAGCGTGGTCCCCAGCTGGAGGGCCGTCTGGGACCTCGCCGACCTTGACTCCTCGGGGCCGGACACCGGGGCGGTCCCTACGGGGGTCAGCGGCAACCCGGCAAGCCCCCACTGGAACGACCAGACCGCTTCCTGGCTCACCGGAAATCCCCCGGACCTTCAAGAGAACCCCGGCTCGCTGACGCTTCGGCCCAGCAGTTAGATCGCGGCTGCCTACGCGGCAGCTCGCACGATCCGCGGGTACCATCTTCGCGCCATGCCAGTGTCCAAAGGTCGTCAGAAAGACACCAAGAAGCGCTACCAGCTGGAGCCCGCGCGGAAGAAGAAGACCAACCCGCCGAAGCGCTGGTACGCCCCCATGGTGCTCTCGGTCATGGGCCTGGGCGTCGTCGTCATCGTGCTGAACTACATGCAGGTCCTGCCGTTCTCCGGCGGGACCACGAAACCCGGATTCCTGTGGCTGGGGCTGGGGCTCATCGGTGCGGGTTTCCTGGGCACGATGGGGATCCGCTAGCCCCCTCCCCCTCAAACACGCTCCCGCGCAAGCCCAGATCCGAATGACAATCGTGTGATTCTCCCCAGAGTTCTCCACATATGTGGAGAAGGCAACTTGGGGAAAACCCTGTGGAAACCTAGTGGCCAGACGGTGGATAACCCGCAGTCAGGCTCGGGTGGGTCGGCGTTCGACCTGCATCTTCTCGCCGCAATGGCGGGGGATCTGGAGTTCGCCCAGACGGCTCACCTTGTACTCGGTGCCGCATTCTCCGCAGACCAGATAGACGTCCAGGTCTTCGACATCCTCGACTTCATGCCTGGGTTCGATGGGCTGGCCGTGAGCGTCATAGTTGAACGAGCGCACCGTGGCTATCCCGATCTTCCAGACGGCGAAGGCGGCCAGGGCGGCCCCAAGCATGATCACGGGACTAGGCACGCTGCAACCGTAGCACCCCGCGAACAGGCCTCTCAGACGGCCTCGAGGCCCTTGACGTTCTCCAACAGGAAGTCCAGGATCACCCGCTGCTGGCGAACGTCTTCGTCCATATCGTTCGAACCATGGCCGGTGCAGAAGAGGTAGACCTGATGCGGTGCGTCCCGCTGCGCCAACCGGTTCACGTAGGCCATGGCCTGCTCGTAGGGACAGCGCGAGTCGTTCTTTCCGATGATGAAGAGCACCGGTGCCAGCACCGTGTCGGCGTGGTTGATGGGATTGCGGTCGGCCATGAGTTCGGGGACCTGGTCGGGCGTACCACCCAGGAGTGCGCGGTCGTATGCCTTCAGGTCAGGCGAAAGCGACTCGTAGCCCAGCTCGTAGTCCCCGACCGGTACTCCCGCCACGCCACACGTCCAGCGATCGGCGTGCTTGCCAAGCATCATGAGCGTGACGTACCCGCCCCAGGACCATCCGGCGACGACCGCGCGGGTGGGGTCCGCGATCCCGCGCGACACCAGATCGTCCAATCCCGCGTTCACGTCCTCAAGATCGCACCCGCCGATGTCACCGATGATCCGATCACGCCAGTCGCGCCCGTACCCGGTCGAACCGCGGTAGTTCACCATCCCGACCAGGAAGCCCGCATCCACGTAGGACTGGACCTCCGGCTCGAACCGATCCTCGTGCAGCCATGTGGGTCCGCCGTGGACGTACATCATCACGGGCCA